>CAYRZX010000073.1:0-22837 GCA_964428665.1 uncultured Gemmatimonas sp. | reverse complement strand
GAAGCCGAGCGTCAGCGAGGCGGGGTGAGGGCCTGTGCGCCAGGCGACGTCGTTCTATGCACAAAATTTATGCATTAGCTACAGCAACTTCCCCAGCGGGCCGAGGTCCAGGTTGAGGTCCTCCTCCTGGAGGTGGAACGCCTTCCTGAGCCGCTCGATCTCCTCGGCCTGCCGCATCAGGGCCACCCCCAGCCGCTCGACCTCGTCCTCGGTCAGAGACCCGGACTCCACGCGCCGGATCGCCTGCCGTTCCAGGAGTTCATGGAGCAGCTTCACCAGCGTGAGCACCAGCCGCCCCAGGCCGTTCTGCACGTCGTCCTCCTTCAGGCAGAGACGGCGCGGCAGGGGGTCGGCCCGCATGACCCTGGCGAAGTCGCTGAGGTCCTGAGACGCCACGGTCTTGTCTTCCGTCAGGGGCATGTCTTACGTCCTGTTCTTGGGGATCTCGGCGACGGGCGTCAGGACGCCCACCTGGCGCATCGTCTCGATCGAAGAGACGACCAGATTCAACCCCAGGTAGATCAGGTCCACCTCGGCGACCGAGATCGTGATGTCCCCCCGAATCACGACACCCTTGTTCAACACCCGGTCCAGGGCCTCGCACAGGGAGATATGTTCCTCGTAGACTCCGGGCATAAAAGACTCTGATTCACCTGTAAAGCGCCCGCCCCAACCTTTCCAGCGCCTCCACCCCGACGGGCTCCCTCCCCCGAAAGACCAGGGTTTGCGGCCTGCCGGGGAACGCCTCGCGGTACCTCCGGCGGACGCGCGACTCGACCCGGCGCGCCTCGGAGCAGAGGGGGCACTCGCTGGCCGGCGTGGCGAGGTTCAGAAACAGCGCGGGCGCGCCCACGCCCACCCTGTCGCAGGCGGCGACCAGGTCCCTGGTCTCTTCGAGGGCCATCTCCGTCAGGATGCTGACGGCGTAGAGCGCCGAACGGGTCCGGTCGCCGAGCAGCACCCTCAGGCGTTTGAGGCCCTTCGACACCTCCACCAGACGCCGCGAGAGGTCCGGCGCCCGCAGGACCTCCCGGTATTTCAGGAGGAGATCGAACACAACCCTGAGCCACCGGTCGATCAGCCCCGGAAGCTCCAGCAGCCGGATCAGATGCCCCGTCGGCGCCGAGTCCAGGACGAAGCAGTCGTGGCGGTCCTCGGCCAGGAACCCCATCAACCGGCTGAGGGCCATGACCTCGTCCAGGCCGGGGGGAGACAGGTCCATGATCCGCTCCATCACCTGCCGGTCGAACGTCAGGTCCAGGTTGGGCGAGATGGAGTCGAGGAACCGATTCAGCTCCTCCGCATACGCGGCCTTCAGGGCCTCGAACGCCCCCCCTGCGTCGATCTCCACCGCCCAGAGCCCCGGCAAGACCGGCGTGGGGTCCGCCCCCACCCGCGCGCCCAGACAGGCCGACAGGGAGTGGGCGGGGTCCGTGGAGGCCAGGAGGACGCTCCGTCCGGCCAGAGACAGGCGAATCGCCGTGGCGCAGGCCAGGGTGGTCTTTCCCACCCCCCCCTTGCCGCCCAAAAACAGGAGCCTCGTCTCAGGAGACGGCAGCCCCGCCGGCCCCTCCACGAGGGGAGTCCGGTTCGCCTTCTGGATTGCGGATTGCGGATTGCGGATTGCGGATTGTAAAGCCTCCATTCCGAAATCCGAAATCCGAAATCCGAAATCGGGGGAGGGTAGGGGGGTGTCCATCCGCTCCACGCCGCCCCAGAACGCCCTGAGAGGCCCCTCGCCCCGGACCTCCTGCGCGTGCAGGGGGACCCCCCAGAGGGGGTAGCGCGCCAGCGGCCCGGAGAGGTCCCTCAGGCGGCGCATCTGCCCGTCGCGCCCCTCCGCGCAGGCCGGGCATCGTTCAGCCGCGCTGGCCGGGTAGAGGCGGTTGACCACGACCTCCCCCACCGGAACCCGGAGCCGCTCCAGCTCGCCCACCAGCGCCGTCGTCTCGTGAAGGCTCAGGGTCTCGGCCAGCGTCACGGGCACGAAGCAGCAACGCGCGGGGTCTTGCAGAAGCCCTTCCATCCGCCGCTCCGAGGCGGCCAGCTCCTCCAGAAAGGCGTCCAGCTCATCGCGGCGATAGAAGCCGCTGTAGAGCCTCTTCATGTAGCGGTGTTTGGCCAGCAGCGCATCCAGGGTCTGGAGCCACCTGCGCCAGAACTCCGGCATGGTCAGGAGCCGCAGGGTGTGGCCCGTGGGGGCCGTGTCCACCAGGATGCGGTCGTAGCGCCCCCCCTCGGCCCAGCGGGAGACCTCCAGGAAGGCCATCACCTCGTCCAGGCCCGGAAAAGACAGGTCCAGCAGCCGGCGGATGTCCTCGTCGTCCAGGAACGTCCCGCGTCGCGCCATCTCCTCAAATTTCTGTCCGTGCCGCTCCCGGAAGGCCGTCAGGCGCTCCTGCGCGTCGATCTCGATGAGGTCCAGGTTGGAGGGGGGCGAAAGCCCGGCCAGGCTGTCGGCCAGCGAATGGGCCGGGTCGGTCGAGACCAGAAGGACGGACGGGAGCCTTCCGGCCAGGTCGAGCGCCGCGGCCGCGGCGCAGGTCGTCTTCCCGACTCCCCCCTTGCCCCCAAACAGCAGAAGGCCCGGGCCGCGGTCCCGCAAAAAGGCCGGCCCCTCCACGCTACGCCTCTCTCTCGTCTCCCCCGACGCCCCCTTCGCTCCCCCCTCCTCCCGAGCCGGGTCCCTGCCCCTGCGCCTCGTCCAGCAGGTCCAGAAGCTCCTTCTCCCGGGCGTTGAACTCCCCTTCCGTGATCCTCCCGGTCTCCAGCATCATATACAGCTCGCTCAACTCGGCGGTGATGGCCCCCTCCGACGCCTCCAGCTCCTGACGGGCCGCCCCGGCGACCTGGCGGAAGACCCAGAGGGCGCCGTGGAGCGGGGCGAGAAAGATGTCGTCGATCAGGAACATGGCTGTGTGAATACGGACCCAACCGCCCAACTCCCCTCCCCTTCAGGGGAGGGGCCGGGGGAGGGGTCTCATATCTTCAGGTCGATCTCGATAAAGTTGTGGGGCGCCCAGGGGCCGTTGTAGTCGAAGGCAAAGCTGTCGTCGAACCGCCTGGCCGCCTCGAACACGCCCGCCTCGAACTCGGCCCGCGCGGCGCGCCCGACCAGACAGGCGAGATGCATCACCTCCCGCTCGTGACGCGGCGGATTGCGCCTGATCTCAAAACAGCGCGGGGCCAGGACCTCCTCCACCGCCCCGGCGTGGGCCTCGCGGTCCTCGGTCTGGATGCGCTCGAACATCCGCCCCATCTCGATCTTCTCCTCCAGGGTGGGCTCGCGGTGGGCGCCGAACAGCCGGTCGCGCGCGGCCCTCAGCTCAGGGTGGGTGTTGACGAAGTACTCGAAGATGTTGGGCACGTCCCACACGACGCGCAGGCCCATCTCCACCTTGCCCGCCAGGCGCTGGAGCTGTTCGGTCAGGGTGTCCCGGTTTTTGGAGAGGATCTCTCGAACCGCCTGAGGGCTGTCCGCGATCATCCCGAAGGACATCGGCAGCACGGTGTCCTCCTCCATGAGCCGCTTCAGGACCTCCTGATGGGCCGACAGGTGACGGCGTTCCGGGCGGATCCTCCGGTTGGGGACGTCGCTGACCACGGCCGCCAGTCCGCTGCCCGAAATGGCATAGACCTCCCCCCCGTCGATGCCGACAGGACCGTAGCCCCGGCCCTCCCGCGCGGCGACTCCCTCCACGCCCCCTGCGATGGCATACAGGTACCTTCCCCTCGCTTCCGCTCTCTCGGACATAGGACGCGCATCCCCCTTCAGTACCTGAGCTTGATCCCCCCTGTTCTGGAGCGGGGCGCGGGCCTGGGCGCGTCCCCTGCGGGGTCGGCGGGAGGGGCGTTCTCCCCCAGGATCTGCAGGAGGGCCGCCTTCTCCGCCTCGATCTCCTGGGAGCGCGCCTCGATATCTTCTACCCGGTGCGCGATCTTCTCCAGCTCGCCTTCCAGCCGGAGTTTCTCCTGCTCAAGGCAGCTGAGCTTCATGTAAATCTTGGAGGGCATCGTGGCCCCATCATACCGCCCTGAAAGCGTTCGGATGTGCTTTAAACCCCTCACCTTCCTTTTGAGGATAGCCGCCATACGCTCATCTCCCCCCTTTCGCCGTCTTTCGATTCCGCCCCCCGGCCCTCGGGGGCCCGCAGACCTTCTGGATCGCTTCCTCCACCTTCTGCGGCATGACCGACTGGCCCCCGTAGGTCACCTTGGCCGTGTCCGTGTTCAGGACGTCCCGGCAGACCCATCGAAACACGGGGTTATCCCACCGGGCGTGGGCCCCGCGGCGGGCCAGGACCCGGGCGATCGCGATGCAGGCGCGGATCGTGGGGCGGTGGTTGTGGACGCCGACCCCGCGCAGCTCCTTCACGACCTCCACGATGACCTCCGCGTCCGGCCTCAAGATGCCCGACTTCGACATGGTGATCTGGACCTCGGTCTCGCGGTCGAAGTGGTCGAGCTGGATCGTGATGAGCCTGTCCATCAGGGCATCCTGGGTCTTGTGCACCCCGGCGTACTCCTCCGGGTTGGATGTGAAGATGGCGCGGAATTCCGGGTGCACCTCCAGGTAGCCCTCCCCGGACTTGCGGAGCTTGGGCATGTTGAGGATCTTCTCGGACAGGATGCTCAGGAGCGCGTTGTTCGCCTCCGACCGCGACCGGTTGAACTCGTCGTAGATCAGGGTGTCCCCGTTCTGGCAGGCCGTGGTGAGCCAGTGGTCCACCCAGAGGCTCTCCATCTCCTCCTCGGTCTTCAGGACGGAGTGGATGAAGTTATCGACCAGCTTGGACTTTCGGTAGCCGGTGGCCTTGCCGACCAGGTCGGAGCTCCCGAACTCATCGTCCCCGTGAATGAGCGTGACCGGCCGGCCCAGCCTCGCCGCAACGTGGAAGGCCAGCGTCGTCTTCCCCGTCCCCGTCGGGCCGGCGAAGTGGACCGGATACCCCGCCTCCAGGTAGGCCAGGGCGCGCTCGGTCACCTGCTCGACATAGGTCGTGACGACGAACTCCTCGCTCGGCTCGGGCAGGATGGTTTCGCCGCCAGCGTAAACCGTGGCAGGGGCCGCCAACGCATCTTCATGTCCGTTCTGATTCATTTTGAATGGCTTCCTTCTCTATTCCGCCTGCTCACGGCGCTTTCTCCCGCCCCTCGGGCGCTCCACCTCCACGGGCCGGGGTGCCTCTGACCAGCGCCCCGGCTCCCCCTCCGCCCGGACGGGACCATACCATGCCTGGCGAAAGCCGGCCAGGTCCCGCGCCAGCTCCCTCTGCATCTCCGCGGACTTCTTCCGCATCTCGGACACGAACGCCCGCCGCTCGGCCGCCGTCTGCTCGGCCATCTGGGCGTGGGACTTCCGGTAGCCCGCCAGCATCCTGGACACGAACGCCCGCCGCTCGGCCGCCGCCTGCTGGGCCGTCTGGGCGTGGACCTTCCGGTAGCCCGCCAGTATCTTGGGGACGGCAGCCCTCAGGTCTCGGACAAATGCCTCCCGTCCATCCCGCAAAGACTTCATCTCATTCCGCAACCGGGCCATATCCTCGGCTATTGTCCCCATGTCGGCGCTCCTTGCTTGGTCTGAGCTTCTCGTTCAGGTCCTCCGCCGGGGGAGGGTTAGAAGACGCCCTCCCCCGGCCGTTGGACCCATTTTATGATTCCGGCGAACGCTGCCTACGCCGGAGCGGCTGTGGCCGTGAGGCCGATCGCCTCGGCGTACTTCAGGTAGGTCTCGACGGAGGCGATGACCACCCGGGCCTCGATGGACAGCAACTCGATCCCCACCAGAGACACCTTCGCCCAGATGTCGATCACCATCCCCTTGTCCAGGATCCGGTCCACTACCTCCGCCAGACTCGAGGAATGCGTCACCGTCTGCACTTGCGCCATCTGTTTTCACCTCCCCCCTGTCGTTGCTTTGTTGGGTTGCTCATTTAAGGCATCCTCATCCTGCGGGACAAAGTTGTAAGGCGGCCACGGGCCGCTCAGAAGCATCCGCGCCGCATCCCCCCGGCTCAGGGCCTGGAAGGCCCGGTGAAAGGCGTCCAGATTCTCCCTCTTCACCAGAAAATAGAGAGACAGGAGGGGGATCAAAAACACCGGATGCGAACCGGAGGGGTACTCCACCTTGCACTTGACGAACAGCCCGGCAAAGGCCGCGCGGCACCTCTCCGCGGCCGCGACCTGGCCCTCGGAGCGCCCGTCCCTCTCCTCATAGTGGGACCTTCGGGCCGTCAGGTAGGCCCTTCCCGGCGAAGGGGCGGGGACATCCGGGCGGGACACGCCGCGCCCCTCCTCCGCGTCTTTTGCGAGGATGCGGACCCCCAGCTCCTCACACCCCTCCAGCTCCCGCAGGGCGGATCGGTACGCCTGGCGGTGTCTGCGGAGCAGTTCGATCACCTCGGACTCATCCGTCAGCAGACATCCGTAGCGCACGGGCAACACGGCCCGGCCCCGGTGCAGGGCCTCGACTACCCTCTCATACGTCAGGAGGCGAGGGGTGTCGGGGCGCACCCCATCCGCAGGGTTGGAGACACGCGAGACCGCAGCGCCCAGCCCCCCCTCTTCGACCAGGCGGACCGGCTGGCCGTCCACCCCGAGGGGCATCGCCGCTCCCCCTCCGGCCCCCAGGATGCAGTAGACCAGATAGCTCACGCGCTTGCGTTCGCCTCCCGCGTGGCCCCGGCGAGGGGGTCCAGAGAGGGGCAGAAGCTGTAGGGCGGCCACGGCCCCGAAAGCTCCAGGTTCAGCCCCCGGCCGGAGTGCTTGGCGTTGAGCCGCTCGACCCGGAGGCGGAAGTCTTCACGGGTGCTCCGCAACAGCAGGAAGGCCAGGTTGAACGCGACCTGTGCGTCTCTCCCCGACACGTCCCTGGGAACTGCCCTCAGGCCGCGACACGCCACCGAACCCCTCTGGAGGTCCTCTGTCATCGACGCGCCGACCGCCTCCACCCAGGACCTCAGCCGCCGGTCGGCCTCGGCCCGGCGCCCCCGCTCCAGAAGGTAGCGCGCCCCCGGCGACGGGGGGAGGTCCGAAGGGGGCGCGAGCAGGTGCCTCTCGGCCTCTGCCTCGCAGAGCAGGCCCTTGACCCCCCACTCCTCCTTGTCGATCATGGAGTCGAGAAATCCCGAAACCGTGTCGTAGTGGGCCTTTAACAGGCCCTCCAGCCGCTCCACCGAAGAGAAGAGCGTGCCGAATCGGGCGGGGAAGACCGGCGAACAGCGCATCGCCCGCTCGATCACCTCCTCGTGCCGGCACGCCCTTGGGCCCACCCAGGTCAGGTCCCGCAGATGCGCCTCCCCCGACGGCCCGCAGAACGCCCTTAGAGGCACCCGGCTCAACACCGCCACGACCTCCCTGAACGCCCACAGGAAGACCGGGCTCTGCTCATCCAGGCCAGGGCCGGCCAGGCCCGGCAGAACCCCCTGACGGGCAAAGCAGAAGAGGTAGATGCCCTCGTCTCCTCGCCCCTCCTCGTCAACTCTGGTCACGGTTGGACGCTCGCGACTTGAGACACCGGATCTCCACAACCCCGTTGTGACAGGACACGGTCACCTGCCCCGGGTCCAGATCCCCCGACAGCAGGACCTCCTTGCGGTATTTCTTCTGCCCGCGCTCCGCAGAGAGGGTGAGGCTGTTTCCCCTGAAGTCCAGCCGGATGTCCTCGGCCCCGACCCCCGGCATCTCGGCCACGACCAGGGTGTGGTCCTCCTCCTCGAACACGTCCACCATCGGCTCACGGGTCTCCTGCACCCTGGGCTCGCCCGTGGCCTCGTCCTTCTGGATATTCCCGAAGGACTCGACCCGGACCCCCTCTCCGCCCAGGCCGACCCGGATGGAGAACCCGTAGACCCCCCTGACCTCCTTCCCCATTTCCCCTTCCGCCTTCCCCTCCTCCACCTTTTCGGCCAGCCCGCCTAACTTTTCGACCAGATCGGCGAGACCCTGCAGGATTCCTCCCAGACCGCCCCCGGCCCCCTTCTCGCGGTCCTTCTCAGCCATGATGCGCCTCATAAAAACAAAACGGGGCATACCCCCCTCCGAGATATGCCTCTATCCCATGTCCTTCAGCCCTTCCCAGCCTATACCTCGGACCCCGAGATCAGGTTTTTAGAACAGATTGTATGTAAAACTAACATACTCAGAATAGAAAAGCAAGAAAAATTCTCCCTAAACAGACGGGATGATCTGAAATAAGTTTTGCATATTAGGCACGTTACACATCATGTATCCTATGCCCGACGCGACATGTATCCCATGTATGACATACCTGTACGACCTGTTTTCTCACGGTCATAGGGCGTTTCCAGGGCTATTCAAATTCGAGTTACGCACAGGGGTTTTCGCATCTCCCCTTTACTCGTCCAGGGCCTGGCGCACAGCATCCCCCAGCTGGCGGAATGCGAGCGGCTTTTCCAATAATCCTCTCACGTTGCCGACCAGCAGATCAGCCGCCTTCTCCCTCATGTCGTAACCACTCATCAACAGGACCTTCACGGATGGATTGATCTCCGCCATCGCTGCGTAGAGCTTCCCTCCGCCCATTTTCGGCATCACTGTATCTGTCACCACCAGAGCGATCTCATGCTGATGGTCGCGGTAGGTCTGGAGCGCCTCATCTCCGTCCCCGGCGCTCAGCACGGTGTAGCCTAACTTCTCCAGGATCGCCCGCCCAACGGCGAGCACCAATTCCTCGTCATCCACCAGCAAAATGGTCTCTGTCCCACCCCCTGCGAGTGACTCTTTTGCTTTATCTTTCATCTCTTTCTCCTCCTTGCCATTTGTTTAAACTGTTCAAAATCTGCAAGATATATGCCAGCCGAACGCAGGCCTCAGGCGTGGACCGGCAACGAGATAGACTGATGGCGTATAGGTCCTGTTTTTTCTATCTCTTACTTAAAATCAGATTTTACTATCAAAAAGAGAAAGGACGGCGAGGTTCTGCGAGGGGAGACAGGGGGAGTGTTGGAGAAACGCGGCAGGATAGCCGGAAGATGCTTTCGGAATTTTCAAGATTCACGGGATCTCAGGAGGGCGGTATTTTTTAACAAATAAATAAATTTCCTTGTCTTATGGGAAATTCTGGCCTTAGACAGCCGTGGGGCATTTTAATCCACAACCTGTTCATCTCTGCACCACAAGTGCCGCAGAAAAACAACAAAAGGGGCGGTTCGCGAACCGCCCCTACTCTATAGTCTTGGCGTCTTGAGGGTTGGGTTGAAGGCGTCGGCTATCCGTTCGGGGCGCCCTGAACCTCGGTCAGGGCCTTCTGGATGTCCTCCGGCGTCAGGGCCACCTGCGCCTCTCCGTCCGGCCTGTCGCCCGCAGCCCCCACCGCCCGCCGGACGGCCTCCAGCGCGGCCCGGTGACAGACCCCGGCGATGTCTGCCCCGCTGAACCCCTCCGTCTGGGCCACCAGGGCATCCAGGTCGACCTTCGCCGTGGTGGGCTTGTGGCGGAGGTGGATCTCGAAGATCTCCCGGCGTCCCCGTCCGTCCGGCAGGGGGATCTCCACGACCTCGTCGAACCGACCCGGCCTGAGCACGGCGGGGTCCAGCATGTCCACCCGGTTGGTCGCCCCCAGCACCAGCACCCCCTTCAACTCCTCCACGCCGTCCATCTCCGCCAGAAACTGACTGAGCACCCGCTCGGAGACGTGCGCGTCCGACGTCGCGGCGCTCCGGGTGGGGATCAGCGCGTCGATCTCGTCAAAGAAGATGATGCAGGGGGCGGCCTGCCGCGCCTTGCGAAACACCTCCCTCACGCCCCGCTCCGATTCGCCCACATACCGGGACAGCAGCGCAGGCCCCTTCACCGAGATGAAATTGACCTGGCTCTCGGTGGCGATGGCCTTGGCCAGCATCGTCTTGCCGCACCCGGGCGGGCCTGTTAGCAGAATCCCCCTGGGCGGGTGGATGCCCGCCTGCTGGAACAGGAGGGGATATTTCAGGGGCCATTCGACCGCCTCCGTCAGGCGGGCCCTGACCTCGTGGAGCCCCCCCACGTCCCCCCAGGAGACGTTCATGACCTCCACAAAGACCTCCCGGATGGCCGAGGGCTCCACCTCTCGCAGGGCCTCCAGAAAGTCGTCCATCCGCACCTCGAGCCTCGCGAGCTGCTCGTAGGGGATGTAGGTCGATGCAAAGTCGATGTCGGGCGCGATCCGGCGCAGGCAGATCATGGCCGCCTCCCGGCACAGCGCCTCCAGGTCGGCCCCCACAAACCCGTGCGTGATCTCCGCCAGATGGGTCAGGTCCACGTCCCGGGCCAGCGGCATCCCGCGACTGTGGATCTCCAGGATCTCCAGCCGGCCGGGACGGTCGGGGATGGGGATGGCGATCTCCCGGTCAAAACGCCCGGGGCGGCGCAGCGCCGGGTCGAGGGCATTGGGGAGGTTGGTCGCCGCGATGACGATGACGTTCTGCCGCCTGTTGAGCCCGTCCATCAGGGCGAGCAACTGGGCCACCACCCGCTTCTCCACCTCGCCGATCACCTGCTCCCGGCGCGGGGCAATGGCGTCGATCTCGTCCAGAAAGATGATGCTCGGGGCCTTCCGGGCGGCCTCTTCGAAGATCCTCCGGAGGTGCGCCTCGCTCTCCCCGTAGAACTTGTGGATGATCTCGGGGCCGCTCACGGCCAGGAAGTGCGCCTCGGTCTCGTGGGCGATCGTGCGGGCGATCAGCGTCTTGCCGCATCCGGGAGGGCCGTGCAGAAGGACCCCTTTGGGCGCCTCGATCCCCAGGCGCTCGAACACCTCCGGGTAGCGCAGAGGGAGTTCGATCGTCTCCCGGATACGATGGACCTGCTGCCTGAGCCCCCCGACATCCTCATAGGAGAGGGTGCGGGGGCGCTCCTCCGCCTCTGCCCTTTCGGCCTTTCCGATCACCAGCCGGGTCGCGGGCACGATCACCACCGGGCCCTGAGGGCCCGTGGCCTCCACCCTGAAATCCGCCGACCGGCCGCCGAACAGCGCGGTCCGGATGCGGTCCCCCTCCAGAAGGGGCAGGCCGTCTAAGAGGCCGCCGATGTACTCTAAGTCCCGGTCTGTCGGCGCGATGCCCGCCGGGACGAGGGTCACGCGCTGGGCGGGCAGCGCCGGGACCCTGCGAACCAGCACGAATTCGTCCAGCCCGGCCCCCGCGTTCTGGCGGGTGATCCCGTCCATCTGGATGCGAGACTGATCGCGCTGCTCCTTGTAGGCCGGCATCACCTTCCCCACGGTCCTCCGCTTCCCGACGACCTCGACGATGTCGCCGATCTGCGCCTGCAACGCCCGGAGGTCTTCCGGCCCCACGCGGACGAGCGCCCGCCCCACGTCCTTGCCGAGCGCCTCCGTCACCCTGAGCTTGAGCGCGGCCTCATCGGCCCCCGCCCCGGTCGGTCTCTCGCGCTTGCCGGTCTGAGACATCGGATCTCCGCAACCCCGTTGTGACAGGACACGGTCACCTGCCCCGGGTCCAGATCCCCCGACAGCAGGACCTCCTTGCGGTATTTCTTCTGCCCGCGCTCCGCAGAGAGGGTGAGGCTGTTTCCCCTGAAGTCCAGCCGGATGTCCTCGGCCCCGACCCCCGGCATCTCGGCCACGACCAGGGTGTGGTCCTCCTCCTCGAACACGTCCACCATCGGCTCGCGGGCCTTCCGCACCCTCGACCGGCCCTCGTCCTTCCGGACATTCCCGGAAGGCCCGGCCTGAACCCCTTTTTCCCCCAGGCCGACCCGGATATGGCACGCAATATGTAACATCATTTAACCCGGAAAAGCAAGGAAATCCGAGGACGGTCCCCGCTCACCGCAGGGGCAGGAGGTCCCAGAGATGGGTCTCGGGAAGCAGGTCAATGCCTAACGAGGACTTGAGCAGATAGAGAAACAGGAGGGCGAGCAGGATGAGGGGTGAGATCGCGCACACGAAAAAAAGCCCCCCGCCCAAAAGCGCCGTCTTCCGCCTGCGATCGGCCTCGATCGCCCTCGTGGGGGCGCGCCGGTCCCGGCCCATGAGAAAGACAAAATAGTAGCGCGCAAAAAACAGGGGGATGATCCCTCGAACGTCCACGGGATGCCCCTTCAGGGGCTGATGCGCGCTGACAGCCTCCCGGACCGCCTCGAGTTGAGCGGGCGACAGGGTGTTGCGCACCTCCGGGTCGATCCGCCTCAGGACGCTCTCCGTGAAGGCGTCGATGGGTCTGCCGTCGCGCGCGGCAGGTGTGCCGGGCTGTTTTTCCCTCAGTGTCTTTGTGTCCTGGTAGTTCATTTTTTTGATGCTCTAAGAAATAAGCCCCCTCCCTGCCCGGGAGAGGGGGCTTCAACTTGAAGACCCTGACAAACTCACACAGAGAACACCGGGATCACGGAGAATCGGTGTGCGCTCAAAGCATCTGAAACACCTGTGGGGCGCTGGCACAACCACCAGAGCGCCCCGTCCCCTCTCCATCCCACGAGCCCTGAGGCCGCCGCCCTCCTGGCGTCCACCAGCCCGTAGCCATACTGCCAGTCCCTTCCCGGAACGCCCAGGTCCTGGGCCGTCGTCTGCAGCCGCCTCCTGACGTCCTGGACGCCTGCGGCGATGGCCAGGGCGGCCGCCCCGGCCACGTGGGGAGAGGCCTGGGAGGTGCCGCTCATGGCGCCGTAACCGCCCCCCCGCATCGTCGAGTAGACAGAGACCCCGGGCGCCGCCAGCTCCACATCCGGGCCGGTGCTCGAAAAACTGGCTCGCCCGTTGTTCCTGTCGGTCGCGGCCACGGCGATCACGGACTCATAGCGGGCAGGGGACGCCTCATTGTCGCCGATCCCCAGGAAGTTGCCGCTGTTCCCGGCCGCGGCCACGTGGACGACTCCCGCCGCCGCGGAGCGGTCGAAGGCGTCCTTCATCGTCGTGGATCCCCCTATGTCCAGCGCGTCTAACAGGGGCAGGGGGACGCTCCCGTAGCTGTTGTTCGTCACCCGTATCCCGTTGTTCACGCACCACTCCAGGGCGGCGACGATGTCGCTGGAGTACCCCGACCCGCCCGCATCCAGGACCTTCAGCGCGTAAATCCTGGCCGCCGGGGCCACGCCCACCACCCCGGCCCCATTGTCCTCCGCGGCCACGATGCCGGCCACGTGGGTGCCGTGTCCGTGGTCGTCCCTCGGGTCCGGGTCCCCGTTGACAAAGTCATACCCTCCCGCATAGTTGCCGTCCAGGTCCGGGTGGGTGTAGTCGATGCCCGTGTCCAGAATGCCCACCCTGACCCCGCCCCCCTTGTTGCCGCCGTCGTGCGCGGCGCCGGCCCCGATGCGCTGCACGCCCCAGGAGTTGTCCAGCTCGGCGTCAATGGCCCGCACCTGGACATCCGGCTCGACGTAGGCCACGCCGGGGCGCGCCCGGAGGAGGTTTATCGCGGCCTCGGGAATCGTCGCCGCGACGGCCGGGACCAGGCGGTAGACGTATCTCACTCTGCCGCCAGCGCCCTGGACCACGGCGGCGTCCGGCCTCCCTCTGAACCCGATCAGCACCCTTCTGCCGGCGTTCGCGAGCGGTGTGCCGGAAATGACGTTCCCGACGCCGATGCCCAGAGGGCCGACCGAGCCGGAGCCCGGCCGGGGCAGGGACAGGGCATTCGTGGCAGCGGCGCTGTCCGCGGGGTTGGCGCTCAGAGGGCCGACGGAGCTGGAGGCCGGCCGGGGCGAGGGCTGCGCAAGCGGGGAGAGGGGTGTCCTGTCCTCACCGCAGCCGACCCAGGTCAGAGCGAGCAGAAGCGCGACAGCGATGGAACGGAAAGAATGCCGTGTCATGGTCTATTCTCCTTGGCCCTTCCCTTTGTCCACAGAAAATACGTCGGCCCTTCCCCGTCTCCTGCTAAAAATACGTCGGTCTTTCCCCCATTCTCCCCCAATGCGACCATTTTATATATAACATAATTATTATAATTCTTCTGTGTAAAATACAATAAAGACATAATTATGTCAAGAAGAGACTAAATATATTTTTTGTATCTTCCGGCAGGCCCTCGGGTGGCACACCTCCCCACCTAACGCTCCTGGCCGTCGCGTTCCACCCCACTGCTGGCCTGTGCATGCCCAGGCGAGCCGCCTGGGCCACCCCTGTTCACAACCCCCTCGGCAGAAACTTACGACCTCTTCTCCTCCACCAGAAACGGGGTCACATCCGGGGCGGGGACCGCCCTGCCCGTCACGTGCTCAAGCCTGTATTTCTTGACCTTGTAAGCCAGGTCGCTGCGGGAGATGCCGAGGCCTCGCGCCGCCTCCGCCTGTACGCCTCCGGCGGCCCTGATCGCGGAGAGGATCAGGGACCGCTCCATGCTCTCAAGCGTCTCTTTCAGCCGCGGAGGCCCCGGCGAGGATTTCTCTTCACTCCACGTCCAGGCCCCGGCGGAGGCCTCCGGGGCCCTGGGGGCGTCCCCCTCCGGCATCACCGGAAAGCCCTGAGGGCCGATCACCGCCCCTCGGGTCAGGATGTAGGCCCGTTCGATCAGGTTGCGGAGTTCCCGGACGTTGCCCGGAAAGGAATACTGCAGCAGTTTTTCCATCGCCTGGGGGCTGACCGTGCGCCGGGGCATCTTGAGTTCGAGCGACACCTGCCTGAGGAAATGCTCAACCAGCGTGGGGATATCCTCCCGGCGTTCGCGCAGGGGCGGGATGTCCAGGGGGACGACCGCGAGACGGTAATAGAGGTCCTCGCGAAACTTGCCCTCCTGGATCCGCTGTTGAAGGTCTCGATGGGTGGCGACCAGAATGCGCACGTCCACGGACCGGGGCGTGGTGGCGCCCACGCGAATCACCTGACGATCCGTCAGGACCCGCAGGAGTTTGGCCTGAAGGGGGAGCGACATCTCTCCGGCCTCGTCCAGGAACAGGGTCCCTCCGTGAGCGGCCTCAAAAAGCCCCACGCGCGCCTGCGCCGCGCCCGTAAAGGCGCCCTTCTCGTGCCCGAACAGCTCGCTCTCCAGGAGGGTCTCCGTCAGGGCGGCGCAGTTGAACGCCACGAACGGCCTGTCGGCGCGCGGGCTCCCCTGATGGATGGCCCGCGCCACCAGCTCCTTGCCCGTGCCGGTCTCGCCGGTGATCAGGACCGTGGCGAGGGTTGGGGCGACCTGGGCGACCTGCTCGTTCACCGTCCGCACGGCAGGGCTGTCCCCCACCAGCTCCCCTCCGGGCTCCAGCCGCCGGATCTCCTTTTTCAGCCGCTCGTTCTCCCGCACGAACTCCGTGCGCTCGCACGCCCGCCGGACAACGGCCCGGACCTCCTCCGGCTTGAAGGGTTTGGTGATGAAGTCGAAGGCCCCCTGCCGCATCGCCTCCACGGCCAGGTCGATCGAGGCGTGGGCCGTCAGGAGGACGACGGGCAGCGCCGGGTCGATCTCCTTGCTGGCGGCCAGCAGGGAGAGGCCGTCCCCCCCCGGCATCTTCTGGTCCGTGATCACGAGGTCCAGACGCTCAGAGGAGAGAACCCCCTGGGCCTCCTGGACGCTCGACGCCTCGGAAGTCACGTGTCCATCTTCTTTGAGCACAATGCCGAGAAACCGGCGAATCCGGCTCTCGTCGTCCACGATCAGGATACGGGCCATGGGATCTTCCCCGCACAAGATTTATGAAAAGCTGTTTAGAAGAGGATGACGATAAGGGATCCGATAAGGCAAAAAAAGGTGACGGCGATATAGAACTTGAGATCCCTGGACCTCCGGGGCCTCCGCTGTCGGTGATGTTGTAGGGCGCGATCGGTGATCGCGCCGAGGGAATGATGGCCCTGCCGATGAAGAGAGGGGTCGGGCCGGGTCGCTGTGATCCCGGCGTGGTCCCGTCCCAAAGGGACGGAGCGCCCGGAGACAGCGGCGTCTGACGAAATCGCGGGCCGCGCCCTCACCGGCGGTTCAGGAGGGCCTCTCATCTCCAGCGCCTTGCGGACGGCCGCGTCCAGCTCGTCGAGTTCAAAGGGCTTGGGCACGAACCCGCTGGCCCCCATCCGGCGAAGGTCCCTCATTTTCTGGGCGTCGAGATAGCCTGAGACGACGATGACCGGGAGCGTGTGGCCGCGCTCCCGGATGAACTTCAGGACGGCCTCGCCCTGAACCGTGGGCATGCGGAGGTCGAGCAGGATGAGGTCTGGAGCCTGGTGTGTGATCAGGTCTACGGCCTCGGTCCATCGGGAGGTCGGCAAAGGCTCAAAGTCGAGCATCTGGAGATAGGCATCCAAAAACCCCAGAACGCTGGGTTCGTCGTCGAAAATCAGGATGCGCCTGGAGCGGTCCATGTCTGGCCCTCACTTCACCGCCGATCGATCGAACGCGCCCACAAAAGCGAAGAAGTCGGCGAGACCGACCTCTCCGTCCCTGTCCAGGTCAAACTTCGCGTCGCCGTCCAGGGCCTTCTGCCCGAACGCCGCGGCGAAGGCGAAGAAATCGCCCAGGTCCACCCTGCCGTCGCCGTCGAAGTCGGACGAAGGCCCGCCCTCCTGGCTCAGCACGACGGACGCCTGGGGGGTAAACTCCCTCACCACCTCAGGACCCCGAACCATCAGCGTCGTCAGCGCCACCTCCGTCTCCCCGGCAAAGTCCCCCAGCGCCTCAAACGTCAGGGTCGCTAAAGCCCCCCTGATCGTCGCGACCTGACCCATCAGGGCCCCCATATACGTGACGGTGCTGTCCCGGACCTGCGGAGGCGTCGGGAAAAAAGCGTCGGAAAACGCCCCCTCCCCCCTCCCCGACACCACCAATAGCTTCGCAGGGTTGAACCTCAGAGTGGCCTGGAACCTGTTGGCCCCGGCCACCTCCTGGGAGAGCAGCACCCGGACCTCGATCTTCTGCCCCGGCCTCACCCCGCCCAGCGTCCGGGCCGTATCCCCTCCCACGGCCAGCGCGCCCGTCCCATCCCCGGCACTGGGCGTCTGCTCGGAGGCCGGAGGAGGGGGTTCGGGCGAGGAGGCGTCTCTACTGCTGAGGACGACGGAGGCCTGAGGCGCAAACGCCCTGCTCGAACCGGAGGTGTAGACCAGCAACTCCACCAGCGCCACCTCCGTCTCCCCGGAAAAATCGCCCGACGCCTCAAACGTCAGCGCTGTTAGAGACCCTCCGGCCGTCACGCGCCGCCCGATGAACCCCCCCATATACGTCACCGTGCTGTCCTGGACCTGCGGAGGCGTCGGGAAAAAGGCGTCGGCAAAGACGCCGTCCCCCCTGCCGGAGGTCGCCGACAGCCTCCCGGGATCGAACCTGAGCGCAACCCGGAACCTCGTGGCCTCGGCCACCTCCTGGGAGAGCAGCACCCGGACCTCGATCCTCTGCCCCGGCCTCACCCTGTAGAGCGTCCGGGCCGTGTCCCCCCCCACGGCCAGCGCGCCCGTCCCATCCCCCACCATAGGCGTCAGAGGCGCGGAGGTCGCGGAGACGCCTGTCCCGCTCAACGCGACGACGGAAGGACTCCCTGCCGCGTTGTGGACGATGGACAGGGTGGCCGATTTCACCCCTCCCGAAGTCGGGGCAAACGTCACGGTCATCTCCTGGGCCTGCGCGGGGGCCACGCTGGCGCTCTCCAGGGACACCGTGAACTGAGAGGCGTCCGGCCCCTCCACCGCGATCTTCGTGATCGACAGGCCCCCGCTGCCCGTGTTCGAGATCGTGAGGGCCCTCTGCAGCGTGGACCCCACCCGCGTGCTGTCAAACTCCAGCCGCGCGGCCGATACGTTGATCACAGGGGCGGAAGGAGGAGGCGTCGTCTGCTGCGGTGGCGGCGTCACCACAGGGGGAGGAGGCGTCGTCTGCTGTGGAGGCGGCGTCGCCGCAGGAGGCTGACCGGGAGACGGAGGCGCTCCTATCCCCCACAGAGACACCGACAGCGGGTCCCCCATCGCGTTGTGGCCGGCCGATAACCTCGCGGACTTGATCCCCCCCGCAGTCGGGATAAATGTCACGACCACCTCCTGGGCCTGCCCGGCCGGCACGGTGACGCTCGTCGGGGACACCGTGAACTGAGAGGCGTCCGTCCCGCTGACCGTGATCCCCGTGACCGACAGGTCTTTCTGACCCGTGTTCGAGATCGTGAGGGTCTTCTGCAACGTGGCCCCTACCGCCGTGCTGTCGAACACCAGCCGCGCCCTCGACAGGTTGATGTTGGGGCCGGGTGGCGGGGGTGGCGGAGGGGGTGGCGGAGGCGTCGTCTCCTGGGGTGGAGGTGGAGGCGGAGGAGGAGGAGGTGGTGGTGGTGGAGGCGTCACCACAGGAGGTGGCGTCACTGCAGGAGGAGGCGTCACCACAGGAGGTGGCTGTGTCACCGTAGGCGGTGGCGGCGTGCCGATGGGCGGCCTGATGGGAGAGGGGTTGTTGAAAGAGCTGAAGAAGGCAAAGCTCGTGGACGTCAGGGCCATCTCCTGAATGGTGAATTCGCTCATCGGGACCAGTTCGTGGGAGTCATAATACCGCCTCAGGATCGGATACAGATCCGCTGCGTCAACCCCACGGCCGGAGGGAAACAGATTGTCGATGCTCTGCGCAGCAATGTCATAGGGATTCCCCATCGACAGCTCGCTGTGGGGCCCGAAGACGGGGAGGCCGGGCACAGGCTCTGCGACTTTGTCCTGGATGGAAGGGTGGTGCAGGGGGTCTTTCGGATAGTCATATCCGACCCCCGTAATGTAGGTTTTGTACTGGGGGTTATTCCCCAACTGCGCATCGAGGTTGATCCTGGCGTAATCCAGATAGGACGGGTTGTCCAGCAGATAGCGGGCCTTGATCAGCTCCCAGGCGTACTGCGTGGACTCTGCGAACGCCCCCCACCCGATCCACTGGAGGACGTCGGAGCGGTATCCGTTCCGGTAGACGTTGTCCCTCGTCCTGGGGATGAGTTCCCTCTCGATCTTGTCCCGAACCTCCTGTTTGTACTTGTCCACGTAGGCCCTGTTGGTCGGGAAGGTGGTCGTCGCGTAGGCCCAGGAGGCCCTCATCTGATGGTGCTGGAACTGGTTCCACCCCCACGTCGGGGGGTGCGTCAGCCAGTGGGCCGCAAAGGCGCTGTCGTAGGGGGCCTGACCCGTCGACTTGTAGAGCTCCGCCGCAGCCCACGCCCTCTCGTCCGAATCCCCCTCCGGGTCCCCGTATTCGCCCCCCCCGATGCCCGGCGGATTCCTGAACGTCGCCGATGCCTCGGGGTGAAGCCCCAGAAACGCCCAGGCCTTCTCGGCCCGCGCCAGACAGTCCCTGGCGTAGTCGGGCCAGAACGGGAGGAGATTCCTGTACGCCATCGCCAGGGTGGCTGCGTAGAGGGCCGTGGTGTGGGTCGTCTTGGGAGAGAGATATCGGGTCGCGGTGTCCAGCTCCGGCATCGTGGTGGGCCACTGCGTCGTGGTGACCTTGAAATAGACACCGCCGTCAGGGGCCTGCATCTCCCTCAGCCAGTCCACCTCCCACTTGATTTCATCCAGGATGTCGGGGACGCCGTTCCCGCTCTCCGGGAGGTTCAGGACGCCGTCGGGGAACCTCTCCGGGAACAGCTCGTGCGCCGTGAACAGATAAGACAGAGCGACCGCCGCCGTGGGCACGTATTTGCCGTAATCCCCGGCGTCGTGCCACCCTCCCGGCATGCGGACGACGCTGTTGACCGCCTCCCCGTTGTAGAGCGGCAGGGTCGCGAGCGAGGCGTGGATCGTCGCATCCTCCAGATGACAGGCGTCGTGCGTCCAGCGGGGGTCCGCGTACGGCGCTCTCAGCGCCATCCCGCAGCGCTGATAAAAGAGGGCCCTGGCGGTCTTGTAATGGACGTCGTCGAAGACCTCTTTGCCGATCTTAAAGGCATAGGTCCTGCCGATCCCCGGCACGTACAGATAATACTTCCCGGGGGTGGTCAGCGCGGAGAAGTCGCAGTCGAACACCTTCTCGCCGCTCAATCGCGCGTCATCCCCCCTGAACCCGGGTGTCCCTGAAAACACCGCGGCGTGCGTGGCGGCGTCCCGGATTTCAAAACGGGACGGATCGCACGGCATCATCCCCGCGCTGCCCAGGTAGTTGCCGATGTAGCCGTACTTCGGGCCGTCGGGGAGGTAGCCCACCTGGTTGGCCTTCACCGATCCGTTGATGTAATCCGCGTCATTAAACTTGAAGCTGAAGGTCTGCGCCTTCACATTGCGAAGGGTGAGGGTGTAGGTATGCCCGTTCTTCATCTTCTCATCAAACACCAGGTACACCTTATACGCCCCTCTGGGGATAATGCGGCCCCACTCCCCCTCGAAGTCCTGCACGAAATAGCTTGCCCCAACCCGGCCGGGCCCCTTTTCAGAGGCCCAATCGGGGTCCGTCGCGCTCCTGATGGTGTAATACCCGAGGGCCTGGACCACAGAGATCTGATATTTTTCTTTGACGACCAGCTCGATGACCCGATCCGACAGGGCGTGAAACGAATCGACCTGGATGGAGATGAGGTCCGGGAGGGGATCAATCGGATTGACTCCGACGGTGGGACCGCCCTCCCCGACAATGGCCCCTCCGACAGTGGAGCCAATCCCTCCAGTGGAACCGGCCCCTCCGACAACGCCTCCTCCTCCGCTGGAACCGGTCCCTCCTCCGGTGGAACCCCCCGCCGCCTGCACGTCGTCGATGTAGATTTTATGTCCCTCATCCGGCCGGGCCGTCCCAAAACGCAGGACCTCCACGCGGTCGAGCGGAAATTCAGCCGTCTTGAGGGCGGAGATGGGTATCCTGACCAGCTTGTAGGTCGTGCTCAACCCCCCACCCCCCTCGATGTAGGGGTCGATGTTCACGTCCCTGCTGAAATACGGCCAGCCGGAGATGCTGAAGTCGAACGTCTTGCCCGGCGCATCCGCCCTGGCGTAGAACCGGATCTCGGTGTACCCCGAAAGGTCCCTGCGCCACACCTCCAGCCCTTGCAGGTTGATGCCGGGGGCGTGCCACTTGTCCGGGACGCCCTCAAAGCACCAGGTCCCCTGACGCGCCTGCGTGCTGTTAGCAGCGCCGTACTCAAACGTCGCCCCCGCCGTCTCCCCGTCCCAGAGGACCAGAGTCTGCGCCTGTGCATCCGCCCCTAAAAAGATGAAGCCCCCTGCTAAAAATGCGAATACCCCGACAAAGGAGATTTTTCTGCTCACGACCACTCTCCTTATGGGTGCGAAGCCTGTCAAGGGGGGCAGGCTTCAAGATGAAGTCAGAACGATGAACAAAGACAACGATAAAGTCAGAACGATGAACGATGAACGAAAAGCGAAATAACCCCTGTGATTTTTCGTTCATCCAGAAAGTCGGATAAGTCAGGTTGGAAAAACCGTGCCAGGGGCGCTGCCGCTCACAAAAAGAGGCCACCCGACGCCAGGCGAATGGCCGTTAATCGTAAAATAACAACAGGTTGTAATTGGAAGAACCCTCAGCCCGGAGTTGCCCCAAAGCTCGCCCTCTGTCCAGATTGTCAAGTTATGACGACAATTCCTGGGTCTCAACGGGACCTTAACTATTCATATAATCAGAATCTTAAGCATTAGCCATGTATTAAGGACACATGTCAACAAAATATGACAAAGGGATGATGAGGGGGAGGAGATAAACAGCCGCCGGGAATGGATTCTCCCCATTCCCGGCGATCCTGAGCCTTACTTCTCTCTGTTCTGTCCCCCCCAGCGCGCCTCATCCCGGTCTATTCGGCCTTGCGCCTCCCCCCCTTCTTCTCGCGATGGGCCTCGCGGGGGTCCATTCGATCCTGGGGCTTGGCCGCCCGTTCCTCGCGCAGGTCCTGGCGCTCGGCCTGCTGTTCCTCGTGGAAGGCGCGGTGCAGGGCATTCAGGTCCTCGTGCAGGTCCCGATGCTCGGCCTTCACGTCCCTGTGCTGGGCCTTCTGTTCGTCGTGAAAAATCTTGTACAGGGCATTGAGCCTCTCGTGCAGGCCCTGATGTTCGGCCTCCGCCTCCTCCCCGCCCTTGCCTTTATTTTCCTTGTGCCAGGCCTGATGCAGGGCATTCAGGGCCTCGCGCAGGGCACGGCCCTCGGCCTTCACGTCCTTGTGCCGGGCCTTCTCCCCTTCGTGCCAGGCGCTGTGCAGGGCATTGAATTTCTCGTGCAGTTCCTGGTGCTGGGCCTTCATTCCAAGCTGCGCCTGAATCGTCTCCACCTGGCCGGACATGACCTCTGCGCTGCTCTGGGAGCGAGCGTCCTTCCCGTCTTTCTCGTGCGCTCCACACGGAAAAACGGCCAGGCACACGGCCAGGCCCACGGAGGGTATCCACGGAAATTTCATACGCGCAACCTCCTTCAGAGGGATATCTGCCGTCAGGGCGTCTCCCGCGCGGGATTCGAGCCTTTGAGATCGGGCCGGCGTCCTTCCGGCCTCCATGTCTCAAAGACGAATGACGCGGGCGGAGGTTACACAGTCCCCGTTGCAGGCGCTGCTAAATCCCCGAAAGGACCGCCGGGGCCATCCGGTACAGGGTGAAGGTCCGGGACCTCTTGACCTCGACCAGATCGAAGGCCTTTTGAGTATCCTCCGGGATCTCCGGGGGATTCCTCGCGATGACGAACCTCGCCGGTCTCTGCGGGGGAAAGCCTTCGTAGGGTCGCCCGGAGAACGCCAGGATGTATTTGCCGATCCCATCCGTACTCCCCACGACAGCGACGGGCCCCGGAGCCGGGTCTTCCCTCATGAAATGACAGACCTGATAGAGGTCCCGCCACTCACCGGCATAGAACGATCTGGCATTCGGGCTGGCCAGGACACAGAGTCCGAAGTGCGTCCTGTCCGTGTTCCCGTAGACCAGGCCATAGCCATCTATGGTCACGAGCATGGCCCCCCACGCGGCCAGAACGGCCTTGAACGGCCAGGTGGACCAGACGTCGGCCTTGACCTTCAGCGCCCTGGC
>CAYRZX010000072.1:0-22846 GCA_964428665.1 uncultured Gemmatimonas sp. | reverse complement strand
CGCCACGTGACCGGGCGCGACAGCGAATCCCCGCACAGAGGATCGCACTCCGCAAAGGAATATCCCTCCAGTGGCAGGGCCTCGGCCTTCTGCGCCACCCCCACCCCCCCGATCAGTTCAGCCTGGATATACCCCCCGGCCTCGGTCTGGAAGTTGAGCAGCAGTTCGCGCCCCGCGCACTTCCGGTCGAGCAGCGTCACCCGCCCCTCCACCGGCGCTTCGAGGGCCACCAGCCGGTCCCGCTTCCACAGCGCCCAGTGATAGGGCGAGGCCTTGCCCCGGGGCCTCCAGTTGTCATAGTCGAAGTCCCAGTGGTTGCGCTCGTGCGTGAAATACGGCTGGCCCCACAGGTCATCCTTCAACTCGAACAGGCCCGGACTGGGCCATATCCCCCCGTAGGTCTCCCCCGGCCTGCCCGGAATATCCCGCGTGATGATGGGCCTGCGCTCCGGCCGCGTCCACACGTCCCCATCCAGGCTGACCGCCAGCTCGACGTCGATGGCGTCCTGCGCCCGGTGAAACGCCCCGAAGAACATCAAATGGTAGTGCCCGCCCGGACGCCGGCAGTAGCCAAAATCGTACAGGTCCAGGTCCGGGGGGTCCTGAGAGTCGGCCATCAGCACCTGCCGGGGCGCCTCCCACCCTTCGGCGAACTGCGCCGAGGTCGTCTTGCGCAGGGTCCGGCGCCGGCCCACGTGGCCTCGGATGTAGCTCACGTAGCGCCCCAGCTCCTCGTCGTAGAAGGCCATGTTGCGCATGTCCAGCCGACCCGGCGGCTCCAGGATGGGCCGGGGCAGCCGCCTCCAGCGCAGCCCATCCGGGGAGACAAAGCCGAGGAGCTGGAACTGCACCCGTATCCGGCTGTTGATGTCGGCGTGCCCCTCCAGCTGCATCTGCCGGATGTACTCCCGCAACTCGGTCCTGCTCATCGGGGGCAGGGGTTTCTCGTCCAGCAGGCGGGCCGCGGTCGCCCCCACCGATTTGTAGCGCTCCTCCGGCGGCGCGGTGGGGTCCTTGAACAGCATATGGATATGCCATCCCTGGGGATTCATCACCCCGGCCTCGCAGAGGATGTTGTTCTCCTTCGAGCCCTGGAACTCGTACATCCCCAGGTTCGGCCTTCTCCACTCGAACCCGTCGTCGCTCTCCGCGTAGCAGGTGAAGTCGGGATACCCCCCGCTCCCCCCCGGCGCGATCTTCATCGCCTGGGCGGTCTCCCAGTCCGGGGCGGCCGAGTACCAGAGCCGGAAGCGGCCCTCATCGTAGAACATCTGCATGTAGTTCATGAAGCCCATCTCATAGGGCCGCTCCGCCCTCAGGAAAGGCCCGGTCTGCCGGGCCGGCTGGACGGCCAGCCGGACCCCCTGCGGGATGTCCTGCAGGGAACACGGCCCCCCGTCGGTGGGCCAGCCCACCGTGCCGGCCCAGATGCCATACCAGTCCATGAAGGGGACGAAGTCGGGAAACGGTGCAGAGGCGTTCTGTTCATCCATGGCGAGAACCCTTTAAGCAAGACCCCCAACTTCTATGCGATAAACTGAAAACGCATACTTCGGCGACCGGGCGATGAACGTCACCTCTCCATCCTCGACAGGGGCCTTCTGCCGTTCCCCTGACCAGACCTCGGTAATCGAGGCCGAGTTAGCCTCCGGCGCGCGGATGCGGACCTCCCCCTCCCACGGACGCCCCTCGTGGTTGCCCAGCGCCAGCAGCCACCCCTCCGGCAGCCTGGACAGCAGCGCCTGAGGTGAAGCGCCGTCGCGGGTCGTCACCGCCACAGGCCACACCTGCCCGATCCACGCCTTCAGAAAATCCGCCCCGGCCGACAGCCAGCGCGAGCCCTCGCCGATGGGAGCGCCGATGAGATTGTGACGAACGGTCGCCAGGTAGACCTTCCCCTGTCCAAATGCGTTGACCGTGATCAGGGGATGGCCCCCGCGGGTCCGCTCCAGCACGTGTGCGGAGACAGGCTGCACCTGCCGTACTGCACACGGAAGACTCTCTGCCTGGGCCTCGGCCCAGTCGCCGCACGTGACGCCTGTCATCGGGTCGCGAATCGCCTCCGCCCCGAGGTGGGCGGCGTTTAGCAGGAGTTCCCCACCCGCCTGCACGTAGCGTTTCAACCGTTTCAGGAGTTCCCCTTCCACCACGATGCCCCCCAGCGTCAGCAGCCGGGGATAGCGGCGAAGCGTCTCCTCCGGACAGCGATCCGTCAGGACATCGAAACAGTCCCCGAAGGTCCCTGCCGTCAGGATGCGCGGCTCCTGGCCCGGCCTGTCATCGTCAGCCACCCGGCTCCGGTCGGGAAACGTGGAGTGGTTGGGGTAAGTGAGATACCAGAACTTCTCGATCTCCCATTCCCCCTCTCCCATCGGCATGAACCCCCAGGGGCCGCTGCCCCGGAAGTTGGTATGAGGTCGAGGCTCCAGGCCATGCTCGTGTTCCAGAAGCACCCCCACAGGGTTATAGGATTCCCCCCGCTCAGGACAGAGTTCAAAACAGAACCGCGCCGCCTCGCGGGCCGCCCGCCCCGTCTCGGTCAGGGCGAGCTTCCCCTCAGGCGTCTTGAAGAAGTGGGAGATGCCGCTGGCCTCCTCAAACACCGCGTCCGCCCCGCACAGGTACCCGTACACCCAGGTCCGCAGTTGAGCGGCCGGGGAGAAGCCCTTGGTCCAGTTGCCCTGGCTGTCGTGGCCGGGGGCGCCGGACAGCGGACTCCAGGGGGAGGCGTCCAGCAGCCACTTTTTACCGTACTGCCGGGCGGCCCCCCGTGTATAGGCCGACCCCACCTGCAGGCTGGCGCCGTCGATCTGGCACTCCCACCAGTACATCTCCACCTGGGGCAGGATGTCGAACGTGGCGTGGGCCAGGGCCGGGCAGACCCCCCCGCTCATCATCGTCACGGGCAAGGGGTCGATCCCCTGCTCCGCCAGGAAGTCCCACGTGGCCTTCGCCCCCGTGTCCCATCCCATGTACAGCTTGCGCGGACGCCAGTTGCCGTAGATGCCGTTCCAGTGCAATTTATGGCGGCTGGTGGAGATCCAGCTCGCGTAGTAGTCGTAGCCCTCCTGCTTCGACCCGAACGCGGGGAGGGTGCGGGAGCCGTCCGGGTGGACGCCCCAGGCGTGCAGGCTGTCCATCTGCTCGTGCCCGACCGACCAGAGACAGCGCCCCCTGCCCAGCCTGTGGCCCATGTCGAGGATGCGCTCGATCACAGCCCGGTTGTAGTCCGTGAGCGTGGGATAGCCCCACTCTCTCTGGAGCTTGGGATTGTAGGGGTCTTCCGTGAAGAAGTACCAGAGGCCCGCCATCCCCCATCGGGCCATCTGATCGGCGGTGGGGATGGGGATGTTGTACCAGGTGTGGTCCGGCCAGAAGCAGAAGGCGTTCGCCACGCGGGCGTCCACGAAGGCCTGCGTGAGTTCATCCTGATCGAACGTGCGGCGCTGGGTCTGCAGGGGCTGCACCGCCAGCAGAAAGTCCGTGCGATTGAGGGCGTCCCATCGAGGGCCTGGCAAAGGGGGAACGGACCCCGTCGTCTCCTGAGGCCGGCGGCCCGATATCGCGTGAATCGTCCGGCGGACCTGCTCGCGCGCGAACTCGTCGAGGGCGATGCTGTCATGAACCTCGATCAGCGCCTCCACGTGCGGGGCAGCCGCCTCCCCCAGCGCGCCGAACGCCAGCGCCGCATAGTGTCGCGTCAAAACATCGGGATGACGCAGGGCCTTGAGCAGGGCGGGCGCTGCCTCCATCGTGGCCGGACCCATCGCCCGGAGCGCGGCAGCCGCATTCAGGCGCGCCATGCGCTCCCCGTCCTTCAGAGCGGCGGCCAGCGCGGGGATGACCTCCGGATATTGCCGGGCGGACTCGGGTCCCAGCCTCTGGAGCGCCCAGGCGGCCATCCCCCGGAACTGGAACGCGTCCGCATCCTGGAGTTCCCTCTTCCCCCGCAGGACTGTCAGGAGGGCCGGAACGGCGGCCAGCGCCCCCGCGCCTGCCTGGGACAGCGCCCCTATCGCGGTGAGTCTCACCTCGAAAGGCCTGTCGCTCTGAGGCTCGCCTCCGCAGCTTTCACAGAACAGGTTGGCGATCAGCGCGGGCACGGCCTCCGCGCACGCCTCCTTCATGTCGCGCAGGGCATTCGTGGCGGCGATGCGCACCCGGTGATCCTCGTGATCTAAGAGCCTCGCCAGCGCGGGCACAGCGCGCGCCCCCATCCTGCCCAGCGCCATCGTGGCCTTCCACCGGACCTTGTCGTCCGGCCCCGCGAGGTCTTGCAGGAGTTGATCCGGCGCGCTAAACTCTGCCCCAGTGACAGGATCGGTCATCAACCACCTCTCGTCAAATCCACCCCTACAGGGCCACGGAAAAAACCCTGGCCCTGGCCAGGTGCAGCCGCACGGACACCGGCTTCCCCTTCAGCGCGGACAGGTCGCTCCTGCCCTTCCACGTCACGGCCCTGGACAGCTCATCCCCGGCCAGGACATCCGCCTCCTCCAGCCCGTATCCCGGTATGGCCTTCACCGGCGAGGCCGGGGAGGTGGGCGGATACACCAGCTCTGCCCTGATCCACCCCCCCTCCCTCTGCGTCTGAAAGTTGAGGCGCAGCTCTTTCCCCAGGCACACCCGCTCCACCAGAGTCACCCGCCCCTCCACAGGCGCTTCCAGCGCCACCAGACGATCCCGCTTCCAGGTCGCCCAGCGCCACTCAGGCTGCCGAACCGCTTCGCGCCTGTCTCCCCAGTCGTGCAGGTCGAACTGCCCTGTGAACACGAGACCCCATTCTTCCGCGTTGAGCGGGACCAGATTGGGAAAGGCATACACCATGCCGTACTCGCCGTCCTCCGTCTGCCGCGGGAGGATGGGCCTGCGCTCCGGGCGGCTCCACAGCAGCCCGTCCCGGCTGCTCGCCAGCTGGACGTCCACGGTGGAGGTCCATCGGTGATAGATCGCCGGAAACATCAGATGCCGGCCGCTGCCCGGACAGCGGCAGTAGGCCGACGTGTACACATCGTCCTCCACGGGGTCCTGGGGGTCCATCCCGAACACCACGCGGGTGGGTCCCCAGCCGCCAAACCCGCTCCCCTCCGTCCGCCGCACCACCCGGCGCCGGTCCTGATGTCCACGCAGATAGCCGACATATTTTTGCGCCTCCGGGTCGTACGCGGCGATGTTCTGGCTGTCCAGCCCGGTCCTCCCCGCGTTTAGCAGAGGCTCCTCTATAAATGTCCATCGCCGCCCATCCGGGGACACGGCCCCCCGGAGCAGATTGTGGAAATACAACTCTTCGGCCATCTGCTCCCGCGTGTATCCCGCCTCCTCCATGGCCCGGCGCAACGCCCACTTCCTCTCCTGCGTCATATGAGGGTCTATGACCCCCTTATGAAAGCAGACCGAGGCGCGGCCCAGGGCCTTGTAGCGCGCCTCCGGCGACGCCGAGGGATCGACGAACACGGACTGCAATTCAAAGTCATCCACCCGGAAGAGCAGGTTGTTCGCGGTAGATCCTCCGTAATCCTGCAGCCCCAGTTCAGGGCGATCCCAGTCAAACCCATCCCGGCTTTCAGCATAAGCGACAAAGGTGGCGTCGCCCCCGCCGGCCCCCCGGCTGAAATACCACAGACGCAGGGTCCCCCCCTCCCACAGGACGCACGTGGGGCTTACTGTGCCCCGCTCCCAGGGCCGCTCCGGGGCGATGAAGACCCCCGACTTGCGCGCCGGCTGCACGGTCAGCCGCACGCCCACCGGCCTGTCCTGGACCCAGGCCTGACCGTGCTCGTCGATGCCCGTCTGCCCGGCCCAGATGCCGTACCAGTCTAAAAAGGGCTGTGACGTGAGGGATGACATATCCTTAGTCTAACTCTTCCAGCGCGATGGCCCGGGTCCAGAAGGCCGTCACCCGCCGCAGTTTCATCGGGAGCGCGATGAAGAACACGCGCGGTTTCCGGATCTGATCCAGGCCCAGGAGGGCGTCCACGACAGGGATGCCGGCGAGCAACAGCCTGGAGTCCGCGTCCCCCTGACCGGGGGGCGTGCCGGGAGGCGAGTGAAGGAGATTTTCGATTCCCAGAAGCTTGATCCGGGTCTCGATCAACCAGTCCATCGCCTCCACCGTGATGTAGGGAGGCCCGGCCACCGTCTCGGAACTCCCCCAGGCCAGGACGATGTCCCCGGACCTGACGCCGACCTGGCGAAAATCCCCCGGGGTGATCGCCTCCCCGGCCTTTTTATACGTGAAATTGCAGGCCACGGCCTCACCCAGGTAGGAGGCGACCGGCATGGCCCCTGCATCCGCCCCGTCCTCCGCGTACTTGTAGGTCGCCTCCACGTGCGTGCCGGAGTGAGTCTGCCCCTGGATGAAGTGCATCCGCGCCCCGTAGGCCATGAACTCCTGAACCTCGATGGGACGGCCCCACAGAGGCTCCCCGTGCAGATAGCGCCCGTCCATCTTGCGCTCGCCCGGGACCAGCTCATAAGACAGGTCGATGATGCGGTACCGGCGAAGGTCGATCATCTGTCATCTCCTTGGGCGACGGCAACAGAAACGGGCATTCCATACCTGAGCATCAGGCAAAGAATGCCCGTTCTGTTTCCGACCTCACCCACCCCCTTCTCCCCTTCTCCCTTCCCCCCTCGGAGGGGAGAGTGGGGGAGGGGGGGAATGGGGGAGGGTGAGGTCTATTTCCTAAAACATCACCGCCCCCGACACCGTCTGGACTCCGCTGAAGTAGTCCTTGTTGAACTGCTTGTAGGCGTAGTCGAATGAGATTCCGCGGCCGCCGGAGGTCTTGAACTTCAGCCCCGCGCCCACGGAGTAGGTCTCCGTGTCGTGGTTGAACCGGTAGCCTGCCCGCAGGGCCACGCCGAACGGGGCCTTGGGCGCCTGGTAGAGGTACTCCAGGGCCGTCAGAATCCGCTCGCTGAAGTCCAGCGGCTTCTCCACGTCCATCATGAACCCCAGCCTCTGCTTCTCGCTCCTGCGCCCCCCCAGCGTCAGCAGGTCCGCGCTGAAGGCGAAGGCCACCCGGCGGGGAAGCTCGAAGTTCTCCCCCTGGTAGTTCACCGAGCGGGCGTAGTTGTTCACGTTCAGGCCGAGCGTCACAGTCCGGAACCCGGTGTCGAAGTAGGTCCCCAGGTCGAACGCCGCCTTGCTGTCCTTGTTGCCAGTGACCACCGGCTGGTTGAGGGGGTTCAGGATGTTCGCCTGCCCCAGGTCCTGGTGCGCCACCTTGAGCGCCCCGCCGATGGAGAACCGGTCCGTGACCTTGCGGGCGTAGGCGAACGTCGCGTAGTACTCGCTTGGCTTGAAGGGGCTCGTGTCCTCGTACCCCTCCTTCGCCTTGGTGTTGATCTTCGTGCCCTGAATGGTCCCGTTGTCCACCGTCATCAGCCCGAACCCGAAGGCGTTCACCCCGTTCACGTTGAGCGCGAACCCTCCATAACTGTACTTGATGTCCGCGATCCACTGCGTATACCCCCCGAACGCCTCCCCACCCCGGCCCTTGATGAACGCCAGGCCCGCCGGGTTCCAGAACACCGAGTGGGCGTCTCCCTGAAGCGTGCTGACGGCCCCGGCCAGGGACGCGGACCGCGCCCCGATGGGGTAGTCGAGGAACTTGAACCCCGCCTGGGCCACCTTGATCAGGATGGGTTCGGGATAATTCTCAAACCCGGTCCCCGGTAGCTCCGGGTCCCGCTTCCTGGGGATGTCGCCCGCATAAGCCGCGCCGATGCCCGTTAGCAGCAGGCCGAGCGCCGTGAGATATAGCACTTTGCGCATCATTGAACTCCTTATAAGGCTGGTAAGCCAGCCCTCACCCCTCCCCGTGTCGGGGAGGGGCTGGGGGAGGGGTCTTATCTCAACACGACGAGCTTCAACAGCTTGACCTCGCCGGGCGCGTCATCGTTCCGGATGTGGCACAGGTAGATGCCCGACACGGGTCGCTGGTTGTTGTCCGTCAGCAGGTACCACGACTCGTCCCCGGTCCCGGAGGTGTGCCGCACGCTGGCCACCAGGTCCCCGGTCGTCGTGAAGATGTTGATCGTGGCCTTGGCCGGGATGTTCACGAACTGCACCGAGTTCTGGTTGATGGCCCCGCCCGTGTAATTGAACCCCCCGTCCTTCTCCTGCCCGCCCAGGCGGCTGACGGGGTTGGGCACGATGCGCACCCGGTCCTGCCAGCCCGCCGTGGCCGGCACCCGCGTGGGGATGATCGGGTTCGTGCTCTGCGTCATCATCCACGCCCCCTCCCGGCCCTGCGCGTCCACCGCGGACACCGCGTAGTAGTAGAACACCCCGCGGTCCAGATTGCTGTCCGTGAAACTCGTGCCGGTCACGCCCGACGCGACCTGCCGGGGCTGTTTGCCAGCATGTCCGATCTGCCGGTAGACGTTGTATTTGGCCGCGCCCGGCGCCGCACTCCAGGTGAGGACCGCGCTCCCCGGCCCGGCCTTGTAGGAAACCGACGAGGGCCAGCCCGCGAACGCCGGATAGCTCGGCCCGAAGCGACCCGCTGCCAGACCGTCCGCCCAGACCTTCTTCACGATCCCGACCTGCTTGTAGAGCGAGTCGATCGCGCTGTTGATAAAGGCGTGCTTGTCGCTCTCCGTGAACGGCTTGCCCGCGTTCTTCGTGAGCGTGTCCTTCCAGTAGGCGTAGGTCTGGAGGTAGTCCCAGTCCGCCAGCAGGTCGGCGAGCTGGTCCAGCTCCGCCCGCGTCAGCCACTTCTTCTTCACGTAGAACTGCCCCATGATCTGGTTGAGCGCCCGGTCCGGGGCCCCCGCCACGAACGCGTAGGCGACGTGGACGTGCTTGCCGAACGGCACGTCCCACGGCCCGAACGAGATCGCGTAGCCCAGCGACTTGTCCGGGTGAGGATTGGGCTTCTTGACGTAGTCGAGCGTGGCGTGGTCCAGCCCGGCCTTCCATTTCCCGGCCTTGAAGTCCAGCGCCCCGACGTTCTTGGGCCGGTCAACCCAGTTGAGCGGCTTCCCGATGCGCGCCGCGCGCGCCCCCAGCCCCTGCCCGGTCAGGAAGTTGTAGACCGCCCCCGGGTCCGTGGGGGGATAGGTCGGCGTCTCCTCGCCGATGCGCGCCTGGAACGGCTGCTCCTGCTCCGTCCCGATCAGCGCCGGGTCCGTCAGGGCGTTCACGCCTAAGTTTTTGGCATTGGCCAGCGTGGGGTTGGCCACGGTGGGCGAGGCCGACAGGTCCACCGGCGTCTCGTCCACGTGCAGGTAGACGATCGCCGCCGTGCCCACGACTAAGAATTCGCCCGGCGTCTCGTCATTGAGGACGTTGGCGTTCCAGGCCGAGAAGGTCGGCCCGAGAGCGAACACGGGGTCGCCCCGGTTGAACTGGATGTCCTTCCGGATAGAGGACGGGTCCTCCCCGTCCGTCTGGTAGAACATCTTGTTGATGTCGTCGTAGATGTAGAGCCGCTTCCCCACCACCTCCCCGCCGAGGGAAGGCTCCTGGAAGACGTTGGAGCCGTAGGTGTCGGCCGCGATGCCGCTGATGGCGATGCCCGCAGGGGGGGAGGCATTCGAGAAGACGAACCCCTTCAGCGTCGGCTTCTCCGACGCCACCTCCGCCGGGATGACGCTCGCCCAGTGGTCCTTGTCCGCGGTCCCCGGCTCGTAGTAGCCCGTCTGTCCCGGCGCCAGCATCACCCGGCCCGTGTGATGAAAATCGTAGGTGACGATGCTGTGGCTGTTGTAAGGATGCGTCCCCGACCCGTAGAGCCAGGCCGTCGCCTCCATCCCCGCGCCCGGGAAGACCGTCCGCGTCGTGATCGCCTGGTCCGACCAGATGGCTGGGTCCACCTTCTCCCCGTCGGCGGCAAAGAACTCCATGTTCGGCCCTTTGGGGGTATACGTCCCCTTGATCCGGACCGTGTTGTCCTTCCCCTCCACGCTGATGGTGTTGGCCGCCTGCTTCCAGAACTTGACGGGCGCCGCGAACTTCGTGGAGTTGGACGGGAGGATGAACCCCGGCCCGTTCTCGGTGGGCAAGCCCTTGTAGCCGGTGATGAACGGCCCGGTCTTCCCCGCAAAGGACGACTCGAACGGCCAGGCGTTCGGGTAGCGGTAGTCCGATGCCCCCAGGACCAGACCGAGGCCGCCCATGACCTGCATGTGATAGCTCGCATACGTGGAGCCCTGGCCCAGCCGCAGGACGTCAGGGGCGGGCATGTTATCCCTGTAAAAATGAGTGGGCGAGGCGCCGCCGCTGACGTTCAGGTTCGTCCCCAGCCAGGACGACCCGACGGCCTTGCTGGACCTCAGCGCGCCGATGGCCTGCGCCCCGGCCATTGCGGGTAGCGCGGCCAGCGCGACGATCAATGCAATCCCTATAAACTTGCGCATGAAACTTCCTCCGATATAAGCAGTCAGCTTTCAGCCGTCAGCGATCAGCAAAAGCAAACCTGCCTCTGCTTTTGTTCTTGCTGACGGCTGATTGCTGACGGCTGATCGCTTACAGATCAAACCGCACGCCGAAGTACGTCCGGCGTTTGTTGGTGTAGTTCCCCCACCAGTAAATGGGCATGAACTTGTTGAACTCCGCGCTGCCCGGCTCCCCGATGTACTCGCCGGGCGTCTTGCCCTGCCGGGCGATCTCCGCCATGTAGGCGTCGTAGAGCTGGGTCGTCGTCTGGGCCGCGCCTAAGGGGAAGTTCGTGCCGCTGGGGAAGCCGAAGACGTTCCCCGTCCGCCCCGGATAGGGCCAGTCGAACAGGTTGTTCACCTCTAAGTAGAACTGCGGGCGCGCCTTCTGGATCCTGAGCTCCTTCGTGATCCGCAGGTTCGCGTAGCGCTCCGCGATCCACCGCTTGTTCAGCTTGCCCCGCAGCAGCGGGTCGTTGGTCGGGTTGTAGTTGAACCCCTGCCCCCGCTTCCGGAAGTAGTAGAGGTCCAGCTCCCACCCGCCCTTGATGTGGTCCTTGCTCCATTCCGCCGGGGAGTAGACACTCAGGTTTGCCCGCAGGATCGGCCTGGCCTCCGACTCCGCCGCCTTCTGCGCCTGGCCGACTGTAAATGTCTTGTTAAACGTAGGCACGTTCGGGTCGAAGCTCATCGCCGTATAGGTGGCATTGTCCGACCGCTGGAGGTTGAAGTCGTAGCCCGCGTAGCCCGACCAGTGCCTGCCCCGCGCCTTCTGCAGGGAGACCTCCACGCCCCGGATGTCCCGCATGAGCTGCGACTGGTAAGGCTGCCAGACCGCGAACCCCCGCGCATCCGCGAACCCAGACCAGAGCGTGTACGAATCCCGGTTGGAGTCCTTGAAGTAGACGTTCCCGCTTAACTTGAAGGCGTAGGGCTTATTCGCGAAGAACCCCTGCTCGTAGCCCATCTCGTACTGGATCGTCCGGAGGCCCCGGATGTAGGGGTTGCCGTTGTACGTGGGGATCTGCAGGTCCGAGACGTAGAGCTCGTACATCTCCCGCATGCTCGGGGCGCGGTAGAAGTAGCCGTAGTTGAAGTAGAGCTTCGTGGTCTCCGTGATCGGGTAGGACATGCCCAGGCGAGGCGCGAAGTACCACTTCATCGGGGGCCGCCTCGTCTTCGCCGACTGGTCGTAGGTATAGAGCTCGGGATCATAGCCCCCCCGCACCGGGTTCTTCCAGAACCAGTCCGAATTCGGGCTGTTGTCCGGGCTCCAGGCGTTGAAGTCGTAGTGCTTGTCGTAGCGGTCCCACTCCAGCCGCGCCCCGGCGTTCACGATCAGGGAGCGGTACTCCATCTTGTCCTGGGCGTAGAGCGACCCGCTCCACTGCGTCCGGCCGCCCACGGTCATCATCTCGTGCCCGAAGATCGTGCCCGACGCCTGGAACATGTCGGTCCGCTGCATCGTGATGCCCAGCTTTACCTGGTGGTTGCGCCGGAGTTGCGTCGTCAGGGCGGCGCTGAAGTCCCCCTGGCTGGAGTGGGAGGTGTCCTGGTTGCGCGCCCCCTGCCCGAAGTCCACGTTGAGCAGGTCCGGGTTGAACTCGGGGTAGACCCACCCGTTCGGGTCGTTCCCGATCAGCACCGCGCCCCTGGCCTTGGCCGCGTCCGCCCACGCCTTCTGCGCGGGCGTCTCCGCGTAGATCGCGCTCCGGTTCGCGCCCTGCGACCTCCGCTCCCGCACGATCCGGTCCTGGAGCGTCCCCTTGGCGATCTCCGGCGACAACTCGATCTTCCCGTCCGGGAAGACCGCCACCACCTGCCGATTGTCCACGATGGGGGAGAACAGCGCCTTGAGCCGCATGCGCTGCCGGGTCAGCGACACCTCGTAGAACGTCTTCGGGCTGAGCACGTGCCGCCACGCCGCCCCCACCTGCCACTGGTGGAGCCTGGTGGTGTTCGTGCCCATCTTGTTCCGCCAGCTCGTGCTGGGCGGATCGGACACGCCGCCCGCCACGCCATTGGCGTTCCCGAAGGTGCTCCCGTTCGCCGCCTGGCGACCGAAGCCCGTGCCGTCGCTGACCGCCTTGAGGCCCATCAGCGTCAGCTTCGTGCCCGTCGTGGGCGTGAACATCAGCTTCCCCTGGTGCACGGTCTGAAGGAAGCTCGGCACCGCCGCGTTGTGGATCGGCGTGCGCTCCCGCCGGAAGGAGTAGGTCGCGCCCACCCTGTCCCTGATCAGCGGCCCGCCCACGGTCGCGTCGTAGGAGTAGCCGTAGTCCCCCTCGTCCCCCACCAGGTTCAGCCGCCCCTGCGGGTCCTTGAGGCCGGGATTCGACCCGTCCGCCAGCAGCACCGTCCCATCCTCCTTCACCCGCCGGTGCTGGTAGAGCCAGATCGCCCGCGCCTGCGCCGCCGTGGTCACGGTCTGCCCCTGGTAGACGTTCTGCTTGAGCGCCGAGGTCCGGGCCAGCCACCCCTTCCACCCCTCGAAGTCCGCCCGGCCGTCCTGGTTCGCGTCCCCGGTCGGGTCAACGCTCAGCCACCGCTTCGTGTTCCAGTAGTTGTCCTTGAACGGGTTCTCTTCGCCGTACCACGTGTTACCCTTCGTGATGTAGCGGGCCTCCCCGCTGATCATCCACGCGGCCGGCTCCTTGCTCACGATGTTGATCACCCCGGCGCGCGCCTGCCCGTACTCCGGCGCGAACCCGCCTGTGAGCACCTGGATCTCCTGCACCGACGAGGTCGGGTAGGAGCTGAACGGCCTCCCGTCAAACCGCTGAACGAACCGCATCCCGTCCTGGTGGAAGGCCACTTCCTTGTCGTTGTCCCCCCGGATGACCACGCCCCACCCGTCCCGGTCCACCCCCACCTGCGTCATGACCGCGTGCTGCACGCGCGCGGACCCCGTCGGGATGGCCTTCACCATCTCGCGGGACATGATCTGCTGCGTGAAGGAGACCTCCGTCTCCACCAGCGGGCGCTGCCCCACGACCTCCACGGCCCCCATCTGGATGGCCTCCACGGCCATCGAGGCGTTGACCGTCGTCGTCCGGTCCACCGAGACCTGCGTGGGGACCTCCTGCGCCGCGTAGCCCACGATGGTGACCTTCAGCCTGTAGTCCCCGGGCGGAACCCCCAGGATGACGTACTCCCCCCTCGCGTCCGTGACCGCGCCTAACTTTGTCCCGACCACCGAGACGCTCACCCCCGGCAACGCCTCCTTCGTCTTGGCGTCGGTCACGCGTCCTGTGATCTTTCCGGTGGTGGTCTGCGCCCATACGTCTGCTGCGCACCAGCCCAGCAACGCCAGGGCGACCGTCGCACACGCGCACTGCCTGAACCATTTCCAGGATCTCATACGTCAGATCCTCCGTGATGTGATTGTGGATTTGGAAGAGAAGTCCTCACATCTTATTTGGAGACTGTGGCGCTGAACGCCTCGCATCCCCCCTTTCGGAATGGAACGGACAGGCGAGCCGCCTGCCCCACCTGAAATGAGACCTCTAAAAAGTCACGTTGCAAGACGAACCGTTAGCGCTCTAGGCCTCGCATCCCCCCTTTCTCGGTTCATTTCACTCGTGCAGGACGGCCGGAATCGGCCCCCTCGATCCCCCCTGACGCCCGGCGCGGGCCGGCGCTACGGTCTCCTCCGGCTCGGTCAACACGAGGTGCTGATCGGCCTTCACGTCCTTGAAGCGCTCAATGAGCCCCGAAGGCCATCGGACCATAAGGTCATCGACCTGGGTTGCCGTGCCCAGACCGAAGTGCGCATAGGCGGGGCCCTGGGCCATGAACCCGTTGACCGGGTACAGCTCGCGAACGATGTTGCGCCCGGCGACGGCTGCCACCAGGCGGGCGCCGATTCCGTGTGAGTTGCTCCGGGTCCCGCGCAGCGACACCTTGAGCCAGTGTCTCTTCGGGAAGCGGTTCTCAAACAGGAGCAGGGGCCCACCCCCTGCCTGCCGCACGAGCAGGTCTTCCCGGCCGTCCCCGTTGAAATCGGCGGCCACCACAGCCCGGCCGTCCCCGTCGCTGTCCGCCCCGGTCACCGCCGATATGTCATCCAGATCAACCCCCTCGACGTTGAGATAGACCCGATTCCGTTCATAGGCGCTCAGGTTATATCCGACGCCGCCGAACAAGAACGGGTTCTCCACCCAGAATTCCCTCAGCCGCCCGTCGGGCTCTCTCGGAGCGGGGACCCTTGCGGTGCGGTCGAAAGGCTGTGACACGACAGCCTGCCAGATGCACGCTCACCCGTCGGGTTCGGAGCGCGCGACGCTGGTGAACCCGGCGTTGGCGTAGAGGTCCAGATAGCCGTCGTTGTCCAGGTCCACAAAGGTCGAACCGTAGCTCCAGCCGACATCCTTCAGGGCCATGCCCTCCCCGACGCGCTGGAACCTGAGATCGCCGAGGTTTCGATACAGCTCGCTGCCGGTGATGAAGCGCTTGATCCGCGCCATGATCTCAGGGGGATACGCATCCGGCGAGAGATTGTCAAAGATGCGCCGCCCGGCCTTGCTGTACATGTTCGACGTGTAAACGTCGACATAGCCGTCGTTGTCGTAGTCGCCTGCCGCGAGCCCCATGGTGCCGAAGTCCCCGTCGCTCAACTCCAGAGGCATCTCTTTGAACGTGCCGTCTGGCCGACTGATCAGCAGCGCGCCGGGGCCGAATTCGCCGATGGCGTAAATGTCTGGCCGACCGTCGTTGTTGGCATCCAGCCAGGCCGCCGTGAAGACGGAGCGACGGCCTGCGGTCGCGTGAACCTTCGCCGCCACCTCCTCGAACTGCCAGCCTCCGAGGTTTCGCCACAACTGGTTCCCCGGACCGCCGGGACCGTCGATCCATGAGGTGTTTTGAACGCTGCCGGCGCTCCGCGATACGTAGACATCCAGCCGGCCATCCAGGTCATAGTCGACCACGGTGCAGCCGGTGGCGTCCTGCGGCATCTTCAGGTTCGTCCTCCAGGTTATGTTTTCGAACTGGAATTCACCGCCATTTCTCAGGACAACGGGACCCAGAATCACATCCACGAGGCCGTCGCGGTCGAAGTCTCCTAAAGCCACGGCCGCCGACGGCGGAAACCGTTTGGGAAGGCCAAGCCGGGGCGTCACCTCCACGAATTTTCCGTCCGCCTGGCCCCGGTAAAGAAACAGGCCGTTCAGGTCGGTGATCAGAACGTCGAGTCGATCGTCATTGTCAAAGTCGGCCACATAGACGCCGCCCGTGACCGGAACGCGCTGTGTCAGCCCCATCGACCAGTTGTCGTAGAACTGGCCCGGGTCGATACCGCGCTGTCCGGCCACCTCCTCCATCAGCGGATAAGGGGAACTGACCTCCCAGATTTCGAGAACGCGGAGTTCCTCGATCCAGCCGGTGGCCTCCTCAACCTCCTCCACGTCGGGGATGCGGGCAAGGCGGAACGCAAATTCCAGGCGCGTCTCCCTCGGCCCCCCGTCGGCGGATCGCCCCGCCAGACGCAACATGCAGCCCCCCTGCCAGCTCCCCTCGAAATGGTCCTTCTCCGTGGGAGCGAGCCCCCGCAGCGAGAAGCCGACCTTCGGGGTCGACTCAAATCTCTTCCGCGCATCGATGAGATACCGGACGAAGCCCTCTGCCGTCTGGGGCTGGCGAAGACTGGTCGAATCGCTCGTCTGGGCGTGCCGGATGCAGACCGGGTCCCTCGCGTGGTGGGTGGACTCCATGTCCAGGCTCTCACCCCGAAACGAGGAAGAGAACGCCTGCCGCAGCCGAACGGCGTCCGAATCCCGCAGCCGTGAAGCCAGGACCGGGAACGCCTTCTGGCTCAGGATCAGGACGTAGTGCTCGATCTCCGCCAGCCGCTTTCGCTCGGACTCATCCAGCGCCAGACCTGCGACCTTCGCGCCGCCGGATGGCCGCGTCGGTTCGGAGGGCGGCTGTTCGCCCCAGACCCGAACCGCCGCGCCCGTAGCAAGGGTCACGACCACCGCCGCTGCCCCGACCGCCTGGATCTGTAAAAAAGTCGGAAGAGTCACGATTATACTTCTTATACTTCGCTCATACAGGAGCGGTTCCAACGATTATTTGCTCACCCCATACGGCCTTTTGAGCTTTTGACCCCTCGAATTTTTCGAACTTTTGACCCCTCGAAACCTTGAACTCTGGAACCCTGAACGGGCCTCTTCAGCCGGCCCGATGAACATCCGCACCCCTTCCTCTTTCGCCCTGTCAGACAGGTAGACCGACAGGTGGGCGTACATCAACTCCTGCGCCCGGCGCACGTCCTTCCGCCGGAGCGCGTCGCAGATCGCCTGATGGTCCCGGTTCGCCCGCTCTTTCGACGTCTCCTCCGAGGCGAACAGGGCGCGCCGGACGTCGACGAAGAACTCCTTAACCACCCCCGCAAAACTCGTCAAAAGCCGGTTCTGGGACGCCTCGAACAGCGCCTGGTGAAAGGCGATGTCCCCGGCCACGTAGGTCGCCCTGTCCTGCTGCTCAGACCCCTGCTTGAGGAGGTCCACGGCCTGCTGCAGCCGCCCGAAGTCCCCCTCCGTCGCCCGCTGGGCCACCAGCGGGAGGATGTTCACCTCCAGAAACAGCCGCGTCTCCGCCAGCTCCCGGAAGTCCATCCCCTCCAGTTGAGCGTGAAACGAAAACTGCCGCGCCAGCTCCAGCAGATTCAGCGCCCCCACCGCGTGGCCGCTCCCCTTGCGCGACGTCAGCACCCCCACCATTTGCAGCCCCTTGAGCGCCTCCCGCACCGTGGGCCGGCTCACCCCCAGCTGCTGCGCGAACTCCACCTCCGTCGGCAGGGCATCTCCCCCCTTCAGCCCGTGCTCAAGGATGTAACGCTTGATCTCGTCGGCCACCTGACGGTAGAGCCGCTGCCGCTCAACGGGGGCTAATGGCACCGTTTGGACTCCTCGTAGACGCAGAGGCCTGTGAAGTGGAGTCGGTCAAACAGAAAAATCTATCAAATGGTAAACCCTGTCAAATGGCAAAGTCTGTCAATCTGTCTGATAAAATTACAGCCTACTATAAGCAAATAAAATATCCGTGTCAAGTCTTTTTTGTGAGGATGAAGTCTTTTTCCGAAGGCTAAACAGAGGCATAATGCACGGCCACCCCGGACACGCGCGGCGTGCCGCAGCCGTTGGCTGCCCCCAGCGCCAGCCGGTACTGGACCCATCTCCCCCGGAATGCCCCCGCTGGCGCCTCCTGCCGGTTCTCAAACCACCCTCCCCCCGGCCCCGCCCACGCCGCTCCTTCCAGCGCCCCTTCCGTCTCCCCGAACCGCACCTGCGCCCGCACCCACGCCCTGGCCGGCGTCTCGGCCTCCCACGAGACGCGCGTGACAGAGGCCCCCTCGGGCAGCCTGAAGGGAGGAGACACGTAGAACTCTTCGGGCCCCCGGTCCGCCACGTTGCCCGGGTCCACGCAGACCATCCCGTGCGGCCCGGACGTGGGCAGCCTCGTCACCCGGCGTTCTGAAAACCCCTCCGGCCCGTTCCACCAGACCCCGGACCACCCCACGTGGTCCCCCTCGATCTTGTGGTTGGCGATCGCCAGATCCACCCAGCCGTCCCCGTTGAAATCCGCGGCCACGCACCCCGACGCGGAGTGCGTGAACAGACGGGTCCGGTCGCCGGCCGAGAACCCCCGCCCCCTGCGGTTCCAGTAGATGTAGGACTCGATGTCGCGCTCTTTCCCATCGGCGTAAGAGGGCACAAAGAGGTCCAGAAGGCCGTCGTTGTTGAAGTCCGCCACGCCGATGGAGAGGACGCATTTGGCGGGCAGGAGGGTGCGCCGGTCCTCCCGCAGCCCGTCCGGCCCGTTCCAGTAGACATAGACAAACGAGTCGTGCGGGGCGTCCAGCGACGGCGTATTGCCGCCCACAATCAGGTCCAGGTACCCGTCCCCATCCAGGTCCGCCGCCCGCGCGCAGACCCCCTTCCAGACGGAGAGCATCTGGCATCGCTCGCTGCTGAACCCCTCCGGGCCTCCCCACAGGATCAGGCTCCTGTCCGACCGGCTCTGCGGCACGACCAGGTCCAGCCATCCGTCCTGGTTCAGGTCCGCCAGATAGACCCAGAGCGGGTGATCGTACACGACCCCCTGTTGCTCCGTGCGAATGCGCTCCGGGCGGGGGTCAAACCCCCCGGCAGTCCCGTAAAAGATCAGGATGTCGGGACTCTCATACCCACCGAACACGAGGTCCAGGTACCCGTCCCGGTTGAGGTCCGCGCAGCAGGCCCCGTGCGCGAGCGCCGTCGGGAGCCTCCAGGTCGGCCCTGCCGGGAACCCATCGGGTCCATTTAAATACACGTAAGACCCCGGATCGCGCGAGGGGGAGTTGTGGGCGGAGTTGACCAGCGCCAGGTCCGCCCACCCGTCGTCGTTGAAGTCGCAACAGATCGCCCCCACGGCGCACCAGGCGGCCAGGTCCCGCCTCCGCTCCGGCGAGAACCCGTCCGGCCCGCCGAAATAGAGGGAGACCGGCACGTCGCCCACCTTGTTGCGCGCGTAGAGATTCACGAAGACCGCGTGCGGCAGGGCCTCTGCCCCGGGACGCGCCAGGAAGACCCGGCGGGCGTCGTGGGAGATCAGCCTCACAGGCTCCCCGAAGACCCCGTCCCTCGCCCCCCGGTAGACCGGGGACTCGGAGGTGAAGGACAACGCCGTATGATTCTGGCACAGGACGACCTCCTCGCAGCCGTCCCCGTCCAGGTCCCCCACGGCCACGTCGCAGGCCCGGAGGCTTTGGAGGGGCGTTTTACGGGACTCACTGAACCCCTGCGGCCCCCCCCAGTAGACCCACGAACACTCCCCCTCCCCCGTACGCCCCCGGCACGCGAAGGCCAGGTCCTGCGCCCCGTCCCCGTTCACGTCCCCCACGGCCACGGACATCGCCCTCGCGCACCCGAACGTGAGGGCCGGCCCGAACGTCCGGTCGGGGCCTGCGGGGAGGAGAAAGGCCCGGTCGTGACGGGCGACGAACAGGTGCATCGGATTGTCTATCCGTTGCGGCCTTCCGGCCAGACGGATGGCCCGGATGAGCGGGGTCGCATCGTGAACGTATTCTGCGGTGGCCGTGTCCCTCTCGTCCACCTCCTCCATTCTCGCCGTTTCCCGCTCCACAGGGGCAATCGTAAAACGACCGGGGTCGAGCCCCCCGGACGCCCCCCAGTAGACCCGCGCCTCCCCGTCCCCGGAGCGCACGAAGAGTTCGGCGCACCCGTCCCCGTCCAGGTCCTCCGCCCCGACCTGCTCCCCCTCGATGTCCAGGTCCAGGTATCGCTTCGGCTCAAAGCCCAGCTCGGACTGGTAAAAGACGCGCACCCGTCCGCTGCACAGGAACGCCAGGTCGGGCCGCCCGTCCCCGTTGAAGTCCCCCCCGGCCACGGAGGTGCAGACCGGCGCGGGCAGAAACTGGCTCCGGCGCTCGCTCCACCCCTCCGGAGACCCGTAATAGATCGTGGCGTTCATGTGGACTCCGACGCCGTTGTACCAGTTCCCCAGTACCAGATCATCGTACTCGTCCCCGTTCAGGTCGAGCACAGCGCCGGATCGCGCCCCGTCCGCCGGCAGTTCGATCCGTTCGGCCCTGCCCAGCGGGTCCCGGTACACGTAGGCGGGCGGCATCTCCCAGTGATTCTGGCTGTTGCAGAAGACCAGGTCCAGATACCCGTCCCGGTTGAAGTCGTACTGGTGGATCCTCTGGAGGACCCCGGCGCGGGATACGTAGAGATTCTGCCCCCCGTTTCCGAACGTGCCCCGCCGGAAATCCTCAAACCCCCGCGTGACCCAGACGCCTGTCCGTTTCATGCGTTTATCATCCTCAGCCTCACGTATCCTATCCCGCGCCCCGCCGGCTGGATGCACCAGAAGACCACCAGCAGCGAGCCGTCCGGCAGGGGCGTGACGGACGGCTCCCCGAACGCGAAGTCCTGCCACTCCTCGTGCCCCCCCGACGTGTCCCGCTGCGTGGGCGTCGCCGCGCGCCAGACCAGCTCATCCCCCTCGACCCCGAAGTCCCTCTCCGTGGGCCGGCAGACCGCCAGCCGGACCCCCGGGTCGCCAGACGCGCGCTGGTTGTAGACGAACAGCGCCCGCCCGTCCGGCAGCGCCCCCAGCCCGGTGGACTGCCCCATCGTACCGGTGGAACGGGTGCGCCCCCAGGTCCGCCCCCCGTCGTGCGACAGCGCGTAGGCGTTGGGGTAGTCCGTCTGGCCTCGAAGGTCGAGGTGCCAGCCGGTCCCCAGCAGCCGCCCGTCCCCCAGCTCCGCCACCCACGCCTCCGCCGCGCCCGACCCCGGCTCCTCGAACCGGAGCATCGAACCCCACGCCCACGTCCGTCCCCGGTCCTCGCTGCGCCCGAACACCACCTGCCCCCGGTCCACCTTTACCTCCGGGTCGAACGTGTTGTAAGGCGAATAGCACCCCACCCACGCCCCGTCCCGCGTGACCCAGACCGGGGCGGGGACCTCCGCCGACCCCGGAATCGGCAGCGGCACAGGGACCGGGTCGGCCCACGCGCGCCCCCCATCCTTCGACGTGGACCAGATCAGTTCGTTGGGCTTGATGCCCTGCGTGGCGTCCGACCAGAACGACTCCCCCGGAACGTCTATGGGTGTCCTCTGCCCGAAGAACATCAACTCCCCCCCGCGCGCCCGGCTCACCGAGCCGGTGATGGAGTATCTCTCCTGCAGGCGCGGCCAGATCAGACCCTGCTCCTCCCACGTCCGGCCCCCGTCCCGCGACCGGGAGACCATCGGCTTGAAGTCGTTCCTCCCCAGCGCCGCCTGCGTCACGCAGGTGCAGACGACCTCCCCGGAGTCCATAACCGCGCAGCGGGGCGTGGCCGCCACCGCCGTCGGGCCGCTGTCGGGCCGCCTGTTGACGAACCCCTCATCGACCTTTTCAAATCGCATGGCTTCTGTTCCTTCTAAAATTCACAGCCGATCGATCATCCGGTGGCTCCAGTAGCCCCGATGCTGAAGCCTGAGGCCGTATATCTCCGCCTCGACGGCCTGAATCTCAATGCGCACCGGCCTGCCGATCAGCTCCGCAAGACCATCCCGATTTCGCCATCGAACAGGCGCACGGAGGTGATCGCCGCAGATAGGGATCGCCTCCTCAAACGAGAACCCGGGGATCGGGACGTCCTCCACGCGGGTGGTGAACGCCGGCTCGTGTCCCCGTTCGATGTGGCCCCCGTCCAGTATCTGAACCCGCACGCAGGCGTGGGACGCCGTCCGCACGTTGAGCGTGAACTCCGGCCCCTGCGGAATGACGGCCTTCGTGCGGAGCCTCCCCTCCCTGGCCGACGTGACCAGATAGCTGAACCCATCCAGCCGCAGCTCGTAGAGCAGGCTGCCGTACCATCCGGTGGTGTCCAGGCCCGCCTCCCGCCTGTAGGAGTCGCTCGCGTGGTCCCCCCGGCTGGCGCCCGCGTAGAGCAAGATCCGGTCGTCCGGGGTGCGAACCATGCTGTTGAGGTAGATGCAGCCCCCTCCCATTTCACCCAGGGGACGGAGGGGCAGCAGGGGGTTGCGTCCGGCGCGATACCAGTTCGTGGCGTTATAGGAGTAGACGAGGTGAGGCTCGACCCTGCCCTCCGTCTTGATCCTGCGCCTCTCGAACGGCGAAGGGGAGTAGATTTGCGGGAAGCCGACGTAGCCGTCCTCATATGGAAACGACGGCATGCCGTAGATCTCCGTGGGCGCAGGGTCTTCGGGGTCGGGTTGAAGAATCGTGACGGGCTGAGAGAAGGCGGCGAAATCGGCCGTCGTCACGATGCAGACCCGCCGGTCCGCGCAGCCGGGACGCCCGAAGAGATGAAAGCGGCCCCTCCGGTCGTCGTAGAGCGCGCCGGTCCACGTATCGCAGATGTCGTCCATCCAGGGGTGCTCCGGGTCAACATCGAAGGCCAGGCCGTCCTCCGAGAAGCCCACGTACATGCGGCGATCATTTTCCGCACGGCTGCTGTACGTGGCGAGATAACCCCGATGAGCAAGAGGGGTCCCCTCAAGAGATGAGACGTGACGAGGCCTGAATGGCCTTGCGGCAACCACGATGTCTGGAAAGTTCTCTTGAACGGTCAGGGCGCCGTCTTGAACTCCCAGGGACGGCCAGACGTCCGGGACACTCGAAGTCAGGCGCACAATATTGCTCCCGGTCTCCAGGTCAGATAGGGGGACAGACGACAGAACGGACAGATACATGACGTAGGCATTCAGGCGCGAGCTGTGAAAGACGCTGCCCACCGAGTGACCGGAAATCCCGGCGCCCAGGTTCGAGAATAGCTCATCTCGAAGCGTGGGCTGCCCCATCACCCTTTTCAACCCCACGCGCCCCTCCAGCATCCAGTCGTCAAAGAAGAGAATCGATTTCACAGGCCCCTCTCCGAGTGGTCAACCTAGTGTCTCTTGACAATTTACTTTAGGAATTGGTCAAACCTGTCGATACCTCC
>CAYRZX010000071.1:0-23133 GCA_964428665.1 uncultured Gemmatimonas sp. | reverse complement strand
CCACGGAATCACACGGAAACTCACGGAAGGATCGGGCGTATAACACCGTAAAATCCTTTCTGTGTCCTTCCGTGTGTTTCCGTGGCCGATCTATGTCCTTCCGCGTGTTTCTGTGGCTTACAGGAGATATGCCGTGCGTTTGACGCTCACTTCCATCCTGGTCCTGCTCCTCCTCTCCGCAGGGGTCGCGCCGCTCTTCGGGGCGCATCCTGTCGCGGCGAAGAACCGGCACGCCTGCTGTGAGAGGCCGGCGGGCGCGACCGGGTGCGACCGGGCGTCTAAACCGATGCCGTGCTGCAAGATCCGGCCCATGCCGGCGCCTACGGCGAACCTCCCGCCCTCCCCTTCCCGCACGGAGGCCCCTGCCCAGGCCTATCTTGACCTCTTCTCCCAAACGTCTTCCCCGGCGGTCCTTCAACCGGCCGGGCTGGTTTCTGTTCATCCGCACGATCTTGCCGCACTGTCAGACCCTCCCAGGCTCTACCAGCTTCACTCCGCCTACCTGATTTAATCTCTCTCTTTCCCTCATTCGCACGGCCCAGAAGGGGCAGGCCCTGTAGAAGATGCTACAATGACCCTGTAGCAAATGCTACATCGCCGGTCGGTCTGCTATTGCCTGATTCTGAGTCGCTAAACGCCGTTGTCCGTCACAAGTTTTCCCATACCTATCCACTTTCGGAGCCGTTTCATGTTCTCACGACTTTTGAGATGGGCTGCGCGTGCCCTTTTAGTGACACTATGGACCTTCGCCCCGTGCCCGTCGTCTGGGCAGGAGGTCCCGGTCGTCAGGCTGGACGACCTGGTGAAGGAGGCCCTGGAGAAGAACCCGGAGATCCTGGCCTCAAAGGGGATGTGGGAGATGGCGAAGGCGAAGGCCCCGCAGGTGAAGGCCCTGCCGGACCCAATGCTCCAGTTCGAGCTTCAGAACATCGGGCTGACCGGCTTCACGGTCGGCAAGATGGACATGAGCATGGCCGGCATCAGCCTCTCCCAGGCGATCCCCTATCCGGGCAAGCGGGGGCTGCGGCGACAGGTCGCCGAGAGGGAGGCCGAAGGCGCGGGCGCGATGGCCGACGCGACGCGGCTGTCCGTCGTGTCCCGGCTAAAGACAGCTTACTACGATCTGGTCTTTATTCACCAGTCGCTCGACGTGGTAACCAAGACGCGCACTATTCTACAGGATTTTGAGAAGACGGCGCAGGCCCGGTACAGCGTGGGGGAGGGGATTCAGCAGGACGTGCTGAAGGCGCAGGTGGAGCTCTCGATGCTGACGCAGCGGAGCACGACCCTGGAGCAGATGCGGGAGGGCACGGGCGCGATGATCAACAGCCTGCTGGACCGGCCCCCGGAGGCGGCCCTGGGCAGGCCCGAAGACCCCGGCCATGCCCGGCCCCTCCCGCCCCTGACGGACCTCAACCGGCTGACTCTGGAGCGCAATCCCGAACTGCGGGCGCGGCAGCGGGCCATCGAGGCCAGTCAGACGCAGGTGGCGCTGATGAAGAAGGAGTATAAACCGGACTTCGCGGTGAGCGGCGGGTGGCGGTCCCGGGGTGGCCTGGACGACCTGTATCAGGTGATGGTGGAGGTGGAGCTGCCGTGGCAGCGCGAGCGCCGCAAGTATGGCGTGCAGGAGGCCCTCGCCTCCACCGAGGCCGCACAGCGGACCCGCCGGGCCACGGAGGAGATGGTCCTGGCAAAGGTGAGGGACCTCGCCACCATGGCCGCGAAGTCGGCCCGGCTGGTCGAACTCTACCGGACGGCCATCGTCCCTCAGGCGACCTTCGCCCTGGAGTCGACCACGTCGGCCTACCGGGTGGGGAAGGTGGATGTTCTGATGGTCCTGGACGGGGTGCGGACGCTGCTGGAAGATGAGCTGATGGCCCAGGAGCAGTTAGCGGACTATCACAAGGCCGTCGCGCGCCTCGAAGAGGTCGTGGGGACGGCGGTGATTCAGTAGAAGGAGGTCGAAGATGTTTTCGGACAATAAAAAGCCAAAACGTGCATGGATAGCCGCGTTCGTGATCGTGCTCGTAGGATTGGGAGCGGGCCTTTACGTCTATCGCGACGCGCTGTGGGGCGCCAAGCCTGAAGGGACGGCGCAGGCAAAAGAGACGTACTACTGCCCGATGCACCCGCAGTACACGTCAGACAGGCCGGACAACTGTCCGATCTGCAGCATGAAACTGGTAAAGATGGAAAATGCGCCGGGGTCTGAAAGAAAACCGGAGGCACATTCGCATTCGACGCACGGAATATCTGGAATGGAGGCGCCGTCAGGCGCCGGGACAACGGCTGCCTCCCCTGCGATTTTTGTCTCTCCGCAGCGCCAGCAGCTCATCGGCGTCCGATCCGTACCGGCCGTCATAAGGCCGCTGGTGAAAGAGGTCCGCGCCGTCGGCAAGGTGGCCTATGACGAGACCCGGTTGACTCACATTCACACCAAGGTCACCGGCTACATCGAACGCGTATTCGTCGATTACGTGGGGAAATTTGTGAAGAAGGGAGATCCGCTTTTCACCATCTACAGTCCCGAGCTGGTTGCCACGCAAGAGGAATATCTGCTGGCGCTGCGCGCCCGTCAGGAGCTCTCGCGCAGCCCTTTTGAAGGCGTCTCGTCGAGCGCCCGTTCGCTGCTGGAGGCGGCCCGAAAACGCCTTGAGCTCTGGGACATCACCGAGGAACAGATCGCCACCCTTGAAAAAGAGGGGAAGGCCAGACGCGCGCTCACCATCCACTCGCCCGTCAGCGGAATTGTGCTCGAACGCGCGGCTTACCATCACGGAAGGTACGTCGATCCCGCCATGGATCTCTACATGATCGTCGACCTTTCCACGGTCTGGGTCATCGGCGAGGTCTACGAGTACGAATTGCCTTTTGTGAAGACGGGACAGGAGGCGGAGGTCGAGTTCCCGTACGCCTCTCAGAGGGGAGAGCCACTGGAAGGAAAAGTGAACTTTATCTATCCCTACCTCGATCCCAAGACCCGCACCGGGAAGATCCGCGTGGAGTTTCCCAACCCCAACCTCGTCCTCAAGCCCGACATGTTTGTCAACGTGAAACTCCAGGTCGATCTGGGAGAGCAGCTCGTGGCGCCGGAGGACGCGGTGATAAACACCGGGACGGAGCAGTACGTCTTCGTAGATAAAGGGGAGGGCTACTTCGAGCCTCGCGCCGTCAAGGTGGGTGCGGAGGCGGACGGTTTCTACGTGATCGACAGGGGGCTGGAAGTGGGGGAGCGCGTGGTGACCGCGGCCAACTTTATTCTCGACTCTGAAAGCCGGTTGAAGGGGGCGTTTGCCGGCATGGGGAAGCCGGAGGCGGGGAAAATCAGGGAAGCCATCGTCCCTGCGTCGAACCTGAAAATTGAGGTCACGGAGCCAAAGGTCGCCAAAGTTGGGGAGAACGCCGTTCGCATCGCCGTCAAAGATGCGTCGGGAAATCCCGTGACGGACGCCGAGGTCGAAGTGACGCTGTTCATGCCGCAAATGGGCAGCATGCCCCCGATGACGGCGAAGGCGAGGCTGGGCCATCGGGGCGACGGCGAATACGCCGGGGAGATAGACATTCCGATGGCCTGGACCTGGCAGACCACCGTGACGGTGAAGAGGGCGGGCCAGACTATCGGGTCGATGCAGACGAACATCGCCGCTCGCTGAGTGGAGAAGAGACCATGATTAACGCGATCATCGAATACTGCGCGGCGCACCGGGGGCTTGTGATCATTCTGGTTTCGTCGCTCGTCGTCATCGGGGTCTGGTCCATGATGCGCGTGCCTCTGGACGCGATCCCCGACCTGTCAGACCCGCAGGTCATCATCTACACGGAGTGGCCCGGCCGCAGCCCGGACCTGGTGGAGGACCAGATCACCTACCCTCTCGTCTCCGCCATGCTGGCAGCGCCGCGCGTCAGCGTCGTCCGGGGCATCTCCGACTACGGGTTCTCGTACGTCTACGTCATCTTCGAAGAGGGCACCGACATCTACTGGGGGCGGAGTCGCGTGCTCGAATACATGAGCAAGATCGCCGGAAAACTTCCGGAGGGCGTCACGCCGACGCTGGGACCGGACGCCACAGGGGTCGGCTGGGCGTTTGAGTACGCCCTGGTGGATAAGACGGGTAAAAACAATCTGGCCCAGATGCGCTCCTTCAACGACTGGTATATGCGCTACTGGCTGGAGAGCGTGCCGGGGGTCGCCGAGGCGGCCACGGTGGGTGGGTTTGTGAAGCAGTACCAGGTGAATGTCGATCCTAACAAGCTGCTCGCCTATAACCTGCCCCTCCACAGGGTGATGGAGGTGATTCGCAACAGTAACAACGAGGTAGGGGGGCGCGTGGTGGAGTTCACGGGCAAAGAATATCTGGTGCGCGGGCGGGGCTACATCAGATCCCCGGAGGACATCGAAAACCTGGCCGTCGGGTCCAACGGGGACGGCACGCCGGTTTTCATCAAGAACATCGCCAGGGTGGAACTCGGCCCCGACATGCGCCGGGGGATCGCCGAGCTGAACGGCGAGGGGGAGGTGACGGGCGGGATTGTGGTGGTGCGATACGGCCAGAATGTCATGGATGTCATCGAGCGCGTCAAGGCGAAGTTGAAAGAGGTCGAGCCCTCCCTCCCGGAAGGCGTAGAGGTCGTCACCACCTACGACCGGTCCGACCTCATTCAACGGTCCATCGACACGCTCAAGCACACCCTCCTTGAAGAACTGGCCATCGTCAGCATCGTCATTCTCATTTTTCTCTGGCACGTCCCGAGCGCGATCATTCCCATCCTCACCATCCCCATCGCCGTCATCCTCTCCTTCATTCCCATGTACAGCACGGGGCTGACCTCGAACATCATGTCCCTGGGCGGGATCGCCATCGCCATCGGCGCGATGGTGGACGCGGCGATCGTGGTCGTGGAGCAGACGCATAAAAAATTAGAGCACTGGGAGGCGGAGGGGCGGCCGGGGAGTTCGGCGCGCGTCGTGATCGACGCGGTCAAGGAGGTGGGGGGGCCCAGCTTCTTCTCTCTGCTGGTCATCGCCGTGTCTTTCATGCCCATCTTCGCGCTCCAGTATCAGGAGGGACGGCTGTTCAAGCCGCTGGCCTTCACCAAGAACTTCTCCATGGCCATCGCCGCGGTGCTGGCCATCACGCTCGACCCGGCGATGCGGCTGCTCTTCATGCGCACGAGGGCGTTCGACCTGCGTCCGCGCTGGGTGTCCAGGATTGCCAACGCCGTCCTGGTCGGAAAGATCCACAGCGAGGAGAACCACCCTATCAGCCGCCCTCTAATGCGCCTCTACCATCCGGCGGTGAAGTTCGTGTTGAGCCACAAGTGGCTGGTCATCGGCCTGGCGGTTCTGACCGTCGTGACCACCATTCCCATCTTTAACAGCCTGGGGTCGGAGTTTATGCCGCCGCTCAACGAGGGGAGCATCCTCTACATGCCGATCACGCTCCCCGGCATCTCGGTGACGGAGGCCGGCAAGTATCTCCAGATCCAGGACAAGCTGATCAAGCAGTTCCCCGAGGTGCAGAGCGTGTTTGGAAAGATCGGAAAGGCGGAGACCTCTACGGACCCCGCGCCGCTCAGCATGGTGGAGACGACGGTGATTTTGAAACCCGAGAAGGAGTGGCGAACAGTCCATCAGGCGCGCTGGTATTCGGCGTGGGCGCCGGGGTTTCTGAAGAAGGGGTTGAGGAGGGTATGGCCGGAGGAGAGGGCAATCACGTGGGAAGAGCTCATCGATGAGATGGACCGCGCGGTGCAGATCCCCTCGTTCGCCAACGCCTGGCTGTTTCCCATCCGCGCCCGCATCGACATGATCACGACCGGCGTCCGCACGCCCGTCGGCATCAAGGTGCTGGGGCCGAACCTGAACACCATCGAGAAGGTCGGCCTGGAGATCGAGCGGGCGCTGCAAGACGTCCCAGGGACGCGCAGCGCGTTTTTCGAGCGGGTGACCGGGGGCTACTACCTCGACTTTCAGGTGAAGCGGGAGGAGGCGGCCCGGTTTGATCTGAGCGTCGGGGAGGTGAACGACATCATCGAGTCCGCCATCGGCGGGAAGACCGTCACCACCACCGTCGAGGGCCGGGAGCGCTACCCGGTCAACGTCCGGTACGCGCGCGAGCTGCGCGACAACCTGACCAGGCTGAGCCGGGTGCTGGTGCCGACGCCCACAGGGGCCCAGATTCCGTTGAGCCAGCTTGCGGACATCACGCTACGCACAGGCCCGCCCATGATCAAGAACGAAGAGGGGTTTCTGGCCGGGTTTCTCTACGTGGACGTCAAGGGGCGCGACATGGGGCGCTACGTGGAAGAGGCCAAGCGGGTCGTGGCGGAGAAGGTCCAGCTTCCGGCAGGCTACTACCTGGTCTGGAGCGGCCAGTACGAATATCTCCAGCGGGTCGTCGAGCGGCTCTGGGTGGTGGTGCCCATCACGCTCTTCATCGTCTTCCTGCTCCTCTACTTCAACACGGGGTCCGGGGTCAAGACGATGATCATTCTGCTGGCCGTGCCCTTTTCGGCGGTGGGGGCCGTCTGGCTGCTCTACGCCCTCGATTACAACATGAGCATCGCCGTCTGGGTGGGGCTGATCGCGCTGCTTGGAGTGGACGCGGAGACGGCTGTGTTTATGCTTCTGTACCTGGACCTGGCGTATGAAGAGCGGAAGGCCAAAGGAGAGATGAGGTCTGTCGCGGACCTGAACGAGGCGATCGAGTACGGGGCTGTGAAGCGCCTCCGGCCCAAGGTGATGACCGTCGGCGTCATGTTCATGGGCTTGCTCCCGATCATGTGGTCCACCGGGGCCGGGTCGGACGTGATGAAGCGGATCGCCGCGCCGATGATCGGGGGGATCTTCACGTCGTTCATCATGGAGTTGCTCGTCTACCCGGCGATCTACGCGATCTGGCGGGGGCATCAGATGAAACGAGAGGCCGGGACAGCGGTCGCGTAGAGGAGAGGAGGAAGCGAGATGACCTGTCCAAAATGCGGGGCGGAGAACCGGAAGGGGGTCAATTTCTGCACGGCGTGCGGGGGGGCTTTGAAAAAGGCCCCTCACGTCCAGCGGAAGAGAGTCCTTTCCGGCAGCGCAGGCATCAGGATGGCTGCCGGAGTGGCGAGCCTGGTCGTGATCGGCCTGGCCGTGTTCATCAGCCGGGGGATCGGACCCGATCAGGCGCGTCCTGCCGACGCCACGTCGAGGCCGGCGGCCCGGACGGTCAGCCTGGCGGTGCGAGGCGTGGCGTCGAAGTTTATCTGTGGCTGCGGAGAGTGCAACGATCTGGAGCTGGCGGACTGCACGTGCCCCAGGGCCGTGGAGGAGAGGGAACTGATCGACCAGGAGTTGAAGCGGAAGACGCCGGAGCGGGAGGTCGTCAGGCTGGTGAACAGCCGCTACGGCCATATCAAGCCGCAGTACGCCTCCCTGGTGGCCGGGGCTTCAAATTAAGACATAGCCTCATTCCCGTCCTACGACTTCAGGCCATACTTCTCCATGCGATAGATCAGCGTGGGCCGGGTGATGCCGAGGTAGGCCGCTGCTTTGGTCTGGTTCCCCCCGAACCGCTCCAGGGCGGCTGCGATCAGCCCCTGCTCCACCTCTTCGAGGCGGAGGCCCTCCTCCGGCAGCCGGATGTCCAGGCCGCCCAGACGCCGGGACGCCTCCCCCCGGACCTCCGGCGGGAGGGCCTTTTCCGTGATCACGTCCCCCTCCGAGAAGATCAGGGCGCGCTCCACGGCGTTCTCTAACTCCCGCACGTTGCCGGGCCAGGCGTAGGCCGTCAGCCGGTCCATCGCCCCCGCGTCGAACCGCGCCTGCCGGTCCGGGGCGTATTTTCGGAGGAAGTGCCCGGCCAGAAAGGGGATGTCCTCGGGGCGCTGGCGCAGGGGCGGAAGGAGGATGGGGACCACGCTGATCCGGTAGTAGAGGTCCTCCCGAAACGCCTTCTCCCCCACCGCCTTCCGGAGGTCCCGGTTCGTGGCGGCGATGACCCGGCAGTCGATGGAGACAGGCCTTTTCCCCCCCACCCGCTCGATCTCCCGCTCCTGGAGCACGCGGAGGAGCTTGGCCTGAAGGTCTCCCCGCATGTCCCCGATCTCGTCTAAGAAGACGCTACCTCCTTCGGCCTGCTCGAACTTGCCCACGTGCGCCCGGATCGCGCCTGTGAACGCCCCCTTCTCGTGCCCGAACAGCTCGCTCTCCAGCAACTCGGCGGGGATGGCCGAGCAGTTGATCGTCACGAACGGCCCGCCCTTTCTGGGGCCGGCCCCGTGAATGGCGCGGGCAACCAGCTCCTTCCCCGTCCCGCTCTCGCCCAGAAGCAGGACCGTGGCGTCGGAGGCGGCCACCCGCCGGGCCGCGTCGAGGGCCTCCATCATCGGCCCGCTCCGGCCCACGATCCCCTCGAACCCGAACCGGGCGTCCCGCTCCTGTTTCAGACGGATGTTCTCGCGGGTCAGACGACGGACCTCCAGGCATCGTTCCACGCGAACCTGGAGGACCTCGCGGGAGAAGGGTTTTTCGAGGTAGTCCGCCGCGCCGAGGCGCACGGCCTCCACCGCCCCCTCCACGCTCCCATACGCCGTGATCACGAGCACGGGACAGTCCGGGACCTGCCGTTTGACCTGGCGGATGACCTCCATCCCGCCCATCCCCGGCATCTGGATGTCCGTGATCACCAGGTCGAAGTCTCCCCCCTTGAACAGGGTCAGGCCCGCCTCCCCCGCCGGGGCGACGGCCACCTCCAGACCCATCCGCCGGAGGTTGTGCTCGGTCACCCGGCGCAGGTCCTCGTCGTCGTCGATCAGCAGCACAGATGCGCGACGCATAAAGGGCTCCCTATACTTCGTTATCTGGCGACAGGACGGCGGGGGCGGCAGGCAGGGCAATCGTCACCGTCGTCCCCTCCCCCACCCGGCTGGCGATCTGAATGACGCCTCCGTGCGCCTCCACGATGCGCCTGGTGATGGGCAGGCCCAGGCCGGTGCCGTCGGGCCGGGTCGTGAACAGCGGCGTGAATACCCGCCCGATGTGTTCCTCGGGAATGCCACACCCCGTATCTTCCACGCTCACCTCCACCCACTCCCCGCTCCCCACCATTTCGGATTTCGGATTTCGGATTTCGGACCCCACCCCAGCCCTCCCCGCGAGCGGGGAGGGAGCTGTCTTCCCCCCGTTCACGGGGGGATAAGAGGGGGGGTCATTCCGCAATCCTGAAGACGTCCGCCTTGCCGTGACCGCAATCCTCCCCCCCGGCTCACAGGCGGCGACGGCGTTCAGGATCACGTTCAGAAGCGCCTGGGTCACCTGGCCCTCGTCTGCGACCACATCGGCCCCCTCCTCGATCTCCGTCCGGATGGTCACCTCACGCCTCCTGGCGTATGCCCCCGCCAGGGTCACCGTGGATCGGATGGTCTCCCTCAGGTCGAGAGGTCTCCGGGCAGCGTCGGCTGGCCGGGCAATGCGGAGATAGTTGCGGAGCACGCCGTCCAGGCGGTCCACCTCTCTGGTCAGGATGCGGCCAAACTCCGTCCGCTCCTCCTCGGATAAGGTGTCGCCGCTCAGGATCTCCGCCGTCCCCTTGATCGAGCCGAGGGGATTCTTGATCTCGTGGGCCATCCCCGCGGCCAGCTCGCCCAGGACGGAGAGCCGCTCCGCGGCCCGGAGTTGCTCCGTCTGGGCCTGGAGCTTTTGATAAGCCTCCTCGATCTCCTTCGACGCCTGCCTGTAACGGTCCCTCTGCCGGCGCTCCGCAGAGGCCATCATCCCGGTGACGCCGCCCACGACGTTGTAGAGGGCGATCTCCATAAAATTGAGGAGGTAGTCCCCCCCCCACTGAAACATCACGTGAGGGAGGTAGAGCAGGCTGACGGCGATGGCCGCCCCTATTCCGCCCCGAAGCCCGAACCAGAAGGCAGACAGGATGATCGGGATGTAATAGAGACGGCGGAATACCTCGTGGAGATGGGCCTGATGGAGGCTCGTCCCATAGTGCAGCGCCGTGATCGCGGCAACAGCGGCTGCCACGCAGAGAAAGCGGATATGTCTCGACAGGAACGCGGACATCGGATGTCCTCAGGCCGGAGGAGGATGACGGTAGCAACGGATGAAAGGATAGGGCGACTCAGGGGAGAAAGCAAGCGAAATGTAGCATCTCCTACACCCCCGGTGTGGCGCTTCCTACAGTAAGGCGAAGCATTCGCCCGACGGTTCAGGAATATCCTTTGGTTTTCGACCAAAAATGCTTCTCCCCTGCTTGTAAAGCGTGATGGCACCCGTTTTGCGTTTATGTCGTGCGGGGTTATTACCGGCACTTCGATTATTTCTACGACACTTTCACCACCCGGTGAGGCCGAGGTCCGAAATGAAGATGACAATCCTGCTTGCAATCTGCATAGCCGTCGCCCTGGCGGGGGTGGTGGCGTTCTTCCCGGTGAAGATCGGGTGCTGCCGCACCTGTCTGGCGGACCTCCGGCCCTGCCTCCACCCGGAGGGGGTCGCGCCTCATTCCCACGACCTGGTCAACGGCTACGTCTACCCCTACGGTCTGCTCTGGTGGGGGAGTCTTTTAGTGGGGACCGTCGGGACCGTCCTGCTGCACAGGCATCTCAAGGATGGGGAGAGCGATTAAAGTGGGACAGGGGTGTCTCAGAAGGGCATGTGTGGCAGGGTGGCTCAGAAAAAGACCAACGGAGGATAAAGGATGTTAAGACAATAAGATAAGCCTGTCAGGGCGGGCTGGCGTATCGTCTCTCTCCCGGAATGGCACACTCCTTGCGGTAGGGTTTAAAAAGGTCGTTACCCCTTGAGACCGGGGGGGCGCCGTGAACCTGGCGAGGAGGGCCCTGTGTTGCGCAGGTGGATGCGTGAAGTCGCCGGACGTCTGAACATCCGGGCGCGGCTCACCCTGGCGTTCGTCGGGCTGTCGGCCCTCCCTCTCCTGCTGATCGGGGTGTACGCGATCCATACGAGCACCGGCGAACTGGAGGCCCTCGCCGTGGAGCACGTGAGCTATTACGTCGCCGTGGTCAAGGAGAAGACGGAGGGCTTTCTGACGGGTGTGCGGGGGGACATCCTCTTTCTGCGGGATTCGGTCCCTCTCCGGTATTTCATGCAGGCGGTCGAACAGGGGGACGAACAGGGGATGGCCCGGTGGCGCCGGCTGGTGGAAGAGGCGTTCTTCGTGTTCTCGTGGCATAAGAGGATCTACTACCAGATTCGTTATGTGGATGAGACCGGGACGTGTCGCGTGCGGGTCGATTCGGACGGCGCCCGGCCGGCGATCGTCCCACAGGAACGGCTCCGGGGCCGCCGTGAATCGCACTCCCTCTTCCAGGCGGGCGGGCTGCGTCCCGGGGAGGTCGTGTTCTTTCCCAGGGAGCTTCAGTCGGATGACGCGCCGGGGGAGTTGATCCCGGTGATCAGCTGCGTCACCCCCGTCTTCAGCGCCGGAGGGACGCGACACGGGCTGCTCATCACGGACGTGTTCGCCCAGGACCTCTTCAAGATTCTGATCGAGACCCGAATGAGCCCGGGCGGGAAGACCGTGCTGGTGAACCAGGACGGGTTCTACCTGTATCACCCCGGCAAGAAGAAGGCGTGGCGGCAGCTGCTGGCCTCGCAGCCCGAAAACACGCTCTACTACGACTACCCCACGCCGGTCGCGTCCACGATGTTATCCGGCCGGTCGGGGACGCTCACCGAGAGGCAGGAGGAGATCATCGCCTACGCCCCGCTCCTCTACGATCGCATCGACCCCAAACGCTTCTATGTGGTCTTCCACAGCATCCCGCGGCGCGAGATATTTGCGTCGATCTCCTCGTTCAGGATGATCCTCGGCGCGCTCTTTCTGGCCAGCGCAGGGGGGGCGCTCGCGGTGGGGCTCCGCGTGGCGAGGTATTTCACCAGGCCGATCATCCAGTTGACCCGGGGCACGGAGGTCATCGCGAGCGGGGACTTCGACCACCGCCTCCCGGTCTGGACGAGCGACGAGCTGGGACAGCTGACCCACCAGTTCAACGCCATGGCCGCCTCCCTCAAGGGGCAGAGGGCGGCGCTGGAACGGGCCTACACGGAGCTGCGCGACGCGCAGGCCCAGCTTGTCAGGTCGGAGCAGCTCGCGTCTCTGGGACGGCTGGCGGCCGGGGTCGCCCACGAGATCAACAACCCGATGGCCTCGATCGCCGCGTGCGTGGAGGGGCTCCAGCGCCGGCTCAGGCCAGCAGGCCCGGGCGAGCTGGAGGACCTGCCGGAGTACCTGGAGATCATCCGAAAGGCCACTTACCGGTGCAAGCGAACCGCCGAGAAGTTGCTGAGCTTCTCCCGCCAGGCGGCGCCCATCTTTGAGCCGGTGGACGTCAATGACGTGGCGCGCGAGGTCGTCTCGCTGGTGGGGCACGAGGCCGGGCTGGAGGGCAAGCGCGTGACGGCGCGGCTCGACCCGGGCGCGCCGGCGATCAGCGGGGACAGGGCCCAGCTCGGGCAGCTCCTGTTGAACCTCATCCTGAACGGGCTGGACGCGATCGACGGGGCCGGGGCGGTGCGTGTGGCGACCAGGTTCAAAGAGAAAGAAACGGAGACGCGGAGATACGGAGACGTGGTGAATCCCCCCCTCTCCCCTTCTCCCCCTCTCCCCGTCGGGGATGGGGGGGGTGGCTGGGTGGAGGTGGCGGTGGAGGACACCGGCTGCGGCATTCCAGAGGGGCACCTCCAGCGCATCTTTGAGCCGTTCTTCACCACAAAGGCGGTGGGCAAAGGGACGGGCCTGGGGCTGTCGATCTGCGAGAGCATCGTCAGGCGTCACGGTGGCGCGATGGGGGTCACCAGCCGCGTGGGGGCCGGCAGCACGTTCGTTGTCACATTCCCCGTCGTCCCGGATGGGCGCTGCGGCGCTGTGGAGATGGGCGCGGAAGGAGGGATGGGCGATGTCTGAGCGCATCAGGGTGCTCGTGGTGGACGACGACGAGATGTTCCGCACGGTCATCGGCAAGGAACTCCGTCAGATGGGGTTCGACGTGACGGCGACGGCGAACGGGGAGGAGGCGCTCGCGCGGATCGACGGCGGGGGGGTCCACGTGGCGCTGCTGGACATCCGGATGCCCGGCGTGGATGGGCTGGCGGTGCTGCAGGCCGTCCGGGAGCGGGCGCCGGCGACGGAGGTGGTCATGCTCACCGGGCACGGCACGGTGGAGAACGCGATCTCCGCCATGAAGAACGGGGCCTACGACTACCTGACCAAACCCTGCGAGCTGGACCAGGTGGAGGTCACGATCCGAAAGGCATACGAGAAGGGCCTGCTCACCCGGCAGAACGCCACCCTGCAGCACGAGCTTGCGCGCTGCGGCTGCGGGCAGGCCTTCGGGCTGATCGGACAGAGCCGGGCGCTGGAGGCCGTGCTGGACACGGTCGGCAAGGTCGCCGCGACGGACTCCACGGTGCTCCTGCGGGGGGAGAGCGGCGTCGGCAAAGAGGTCGTGGCCAGGGCGATCCACGCGAACAGCCCCCGCACAAAGGCCCCCTTCGTCGTGATCGACTGCGCCTCGCTGCAGGAGAACCTGCTGGAGAGCGAGCTGTTCGGGCACGAGCGGGGGGCCTACACCGGGGCGGTGGGCCTGAAGCACGGCCTGTTCGAGGTGGCCGCCGGGGGCACGGCCTTCCTGGACGAGGTGACGGAGGTCACGCCGGCGATCCAGGCGAGGCTCCTTCGCGCGATCGAGACGAAGACGTTCCGGCGATTAGGGGGCACGAAGGACATCCAGGTGGACGCCCGGGTGCTGGCCGCGACCAACCGGGACCCTGAACAACTGGTGGCGCAGGGGAAGTTCCGGGAGGACCTGTTCTATCGGCTCAACGTCATCTCCATCTCCATCCCGCCGCTCCGGGACCGGAGGGATGACATCCCGCTCCTGGCCGCGCACTTCGCCGCCCACTCGCGGGTGTCGGGCAAGGGCAGGAAGGCGATCTCCCCGGAGGCGATGCAGCTCCTGTGCCGATACCCCTGGCCCGGTAATGTCCGGGAGCTGCAGAATGTCATCGAGCGCGCGACGATCCTCTCCACGGGCGAGGTCATCACGCCGCAGGACCTGCCCGACCCCTTCCGGGCACTGTCCAGAGACCCCGGGGCAGGGCCGAACGGCCCCCTCCTGCCGCTCCGGAAGGTGGAAGATCAGTACATCGAACAGGTCCTGGGGGCGGTGGGCGGGAACAAACGGCAGGCCGCGCGCATCCTCGGCATCAGCGAACGCCACCTGCACCGGCGGCTGCGGAACGGGTCGTCTCCGCCTCTCGATGAGGAGGTCGGTCAGCGGGATGCGTAGGACATCATGTCATACATCCACTTTTTTCATTGGAAATCAAGGGGTTGCATCTTGAAATTCAGATAGATGTTGACAAAATGTCAGTGTCTTTCAGAATACTGCTCAAGACCTGACGCGCGGATTGCATCCCTGTAAACCTTTCCCCCACAACCACGTCGCAAAAGCGGCGTGGTTTTTTTGTCTCTCTGGCGCAGGCTTTGCCCTGCTTCGGCAGGGGCGGCCAGCCCCCCATCCGCACAACGACCTGTAAAGAGAGCAGAACCTATGGCCAGCATCCTGATCTGCGACGAGGACGCCCTGTTCACCCACTCCCTGCAACGGCGGCTGATCGAGGATGGATACCAGGTTGCGGCGACGGCGCGGGCGGGGGAGGCCATCCAGCACGCGCTCTCGCAACCGGTCGATGCGATGATCCTCGGCATCCACACGGCGGGAATGAGCGGGCTGGAGGCGCTTCCGATCCTCAATCAGATCGACCCCTCGCTGCCCGTCATCGTGGTCGCAGACGATGAGAGGCTGGAGACGGAACGGGCGGCCAGGCGGTCGAAGATCTTCTACTATCTGGTCAAGCCGGTCGATCTCCGCGAGCTAAGAGATGTGGTCCGGCAGGCGGTGACCGCGTCGTGCTGCGGGGCGTGAAGGAGGATGGGGATGAAGGTTCATCGCGTGGTGTGGGGCGTGGCGCTGGGGACATGGCTCGTCGTGGGAGGGGCGGGCTGTGGTCTGCGGTCGTCCCAGTCGCCACGCCTCTCGATCGCGCAGGTCGCCAGCGCAAAGGCGCGGGACGCGACCCTCAGCCCGGTGGAGCGCGGGCGGTTCGTTTACCAGAAATATGGCTGCGCGATGTGCCACGGCCCCGACGGGCAGGGGGGCGTCAAGAACCCGAACGCGCAGACCGGCGGCGAGATCCCGAAGCTGACCCACGTGGCCGAGGGCTACTCGGTGGATGAGCTGAAGACCCAGATCCGCAAGGGCCTCCGGGAGATCGGCAAGGCGGACTCGCTGGGACCCGCCCCCCCGTACCGCATGCCCGACATGGAGGGGTGGATGTCCGAGGAAGAGCTCGACGCGCTCGTCCACTACCTGATAGGCCTGATGCCCAAGGGCGCTGAAACGACGTGGTGAACCGACGGAGAGGAGAGGGAGGACATGGGGAAGCGTTTGATTCCGATGATCGTGCTGCTGGCCGTGCTTGGCCTGCCGGCATCTGAAGTAAGGGCGCAGAAAACCCAGAAGGGGGAGAAGGTCTACGAGGCGGATAAAGGCCCCGGCAAGATCGACGTCTCCAAGTACCCGGAGGAGATGCAGAAGGCCTACAAGCTCTTCGCCCAGAAGTGCGGCAAGTGCCACACGCTGGCCAGGCCGATCAACACGGATTTCGCGGATGATCAATGGAACCGCTACGTCAAGCGGATGATGAACAAGCCCGGGTCGGGGATCGAGCCGAAGGATGGGGAGCAGATCTATAAATTTCTGCAGTACGACAACGCCGCGCGCAAGAAAAAGCCCGCCGGGAATTCCAAGGGGAGCAAGTAGCCAGCCCTGCGCTTCGGAAGGGGTTCCCGCCGGGGGCGATTCTTTGCGACGGATGGATCGTCCGTTGCGCTCGTTCAGAGGAGGGTCTGCGATGCACATCAGGAGAGCGTGGAGCAAGCTAAGCTGCATCTTGGTCGAGGCCCTGCTTCTGGTCTGGGCGGGGGCCGCCTCAGCTCAACAGGGCCCGGACCAGGCGGCCGTTGACCGGGGCCGGTCGGTCTACCAGAGATACGGGTGCTTCGTCTGCCACGGGGTCGGGGGGGGCGGCGAGGTCAGGAACAAAAACGCCAAGACCGCTGAACAGGTGCCGGGGTTGACCAAGTCCGCAGAGGGTTTTACGGCGCAGGAGTTGCGAGATAAGGTTCTGGAAGGGGTGCTGACCGTCCAGAAGAGAGACCCCCGTGGGCCGATGCCCCCCCTGTCCATGCCCGCCTACCGGGAGAAGATTTCGGAGGAGGAGCTGAACGACCTGGTATCGTATCTGCTGGGCCTGGCCACGGCGCCGCCGGAGGCGCGGGCGGCTCGCCCTCCGGCGCCTGAGTTTATGTTAGGAGAGGGGAACTGCCGCGTGTGCCACGAGGCGGTGGTGGGGCGATTCGCGAGCACGATTCACGCCAAGGCCCGCCCGGAGGGAAACGGTCACTCCGCCGCAGCGACGGCGTGCGCCACGTGCCACGGGGCGGGGGACCGGCACGCGCAGAACCCCGGCGACCCGCGCACCCTCATCCGCTTTGACAGGGCGTCGCCCGCCTCGGCCCACGACAAGAACGCGGCCTGCCTGGGGTGTCACGAAAAGGGGCTGCGCTTCTCCTGGCAGGGGAGCACGCACGAGTCGCGGGACATGGCCTGCTCCGACTGCCACAGGGTCATGGAGCCGGTCTCGGACAGAAACCTGTTCGTCAAGCAGCAGGAGATGGAGGTCTGCTTCCAGTGCCATCAGGTGCGGCGGGCCCAGACGCAGCGGACGACCCACATGCCGTTCCGCGAGGGGAAGATCACCTGCACCGATTGCCACAACCCGCACGGCACGGCCAACGAGAAGCTGCTAACGGCCAATTCGGTCAACGAGTCCTGCTACAAGTGCCACGCCGAGAAGCGCGGGCCGTTTCTGTGGGAGCACCCTCCGGTGGCCGAGAACTGCCTGAACTGCCACGAGCCGCACGGCTCCAACCACGCGTCGCTCCTGAAGTCCGAGCGGCCCCGGCTCTGCCAGCGGTGCCACATCGAGGCGCGGCATCCGACCACGCCGCAGGCGGCGGCCACCCGGTTTGTGTTCAACCGATCCTGCTCGAACTGCCATTCGCAGATTCACGGCTCCAATCATCCTTCTGGGGTCCGATTCCAGAGGTAAGGAGGTGGAACCACGATGAAATGGACGACATTCCTTCGCGTGTTGCCCGGCGCGCTCATCCCGGTCTGCGCCCTTCTGTCCCCCGGAGGCCTTGCGCAGGCCCAGACGGTCAGACACGGAGACGTGGAGATCGGCCAGCGGGGCCTGGCCGGAGACCGCGCCTCCTCGAAGTTTCAGGAGTACCGACAGCTCCCCACCGGCCTGTTCCTCAACCGGCTTCACCTGAACATAGAGAACCAGGGGCGCTACCTGCAGCTCCGGGCAATCAGGGCCGCTCAGGAGGACCAGCGTGTCCTCCTCGGGTTAGGGCAGTATGGCCGGGTCAGGCTGGACCTGGAGTGGGACCAGACGCCCCATCTCCTCAGCACGACGGGGCGCACCCTCTTCGCCCAGTCCCAGTCGAGCGTCTTCGGGATGCCGCTCCAGACGCGGCAGGACCTGAACAAGCTGGTGACCACGGACACGAACCCCAGCCAGGCGGGGGTTCAGCCCGACCTGGCCGCCCTGGGCAACCTGATCAACGGGGCGGCCCGCGGGGTCGATCTGAGCACCCAGCGGAAGACCGGGAAGGCGTCCCTCCGGTATACGCCGGCGCAGGAATGGGACGTTCGGGTCCAGTACTCCATCGAAGACCGGAGCGGCGCCAAGCCCCTCGGCGCGAACTTCGGCTTCAATCTTGCAGAGCTCCCGGAGCCTGTGGACTACCGGACGCAGGAGTTCAGGGTCAGCAGCGAGTACGCCGATCGGCGGTGGGACGCCCGGTTCGACTATTCGGCCTCCCTGTTCAACAACAGCGTGGACGCGATGATCTGGGACAACCCCTTCGTCACCGCAAATGCGGTCGGCAGCCCTTCACGGGGCCGGCTCGGCATCTTCCCGGACAACACCGCGCAGAACGTGGCCTTCTCGGGCGCGGTGAACCTGCCCAGGTCCACCCGGCTTGCGACCACGCTGTCCTACGGATGGCGGCGGCAGAACGCCCCGTTCCTTCCGTTCACGATCAACAGCGCCGTCGCGGCCCTCTCCAACTACCCGGCGCTGCCGGCCACCAGCCTGAACGGCGCGGTGAACACCGTGCTCACGAACGTCGCCCTGACCAGCCGGCCTGCCCGAAACCTCTCGCTGACCGGCCGGTACCGGTACTACGATTACGATAACCGGACACCCAGTCTGCTCTTCCCGAAATACATCAGCTACGACACTCAGTTGAGCGGAGACGCCCGGCGCAGCCTCCCGATCGCCTACACCCGTCAGAACGCCGGCCTCGACCTCGGCTATCAGTTCGTAAAGGGCGCCTCGCTGAAGCTGGGGTACGGCTGGGAGAACTGGGACCGCACGCACCGGGATGCGCGGAAGGTCGATGAGAAGGCGTTCCAGACGGCGTTGAACCTCACCCCTGCGGACTGGCTCGCCCTGCGGACTTCTTACACCCGCTCCGCGCGGAAGACCCACGAGTATGACGCCGAGGAGCACGTCGCCCACGAGACCTTTCCCCAGGGGGAGTCAGGCCTCGGACAGCATCCTGACCTGCGCAAGTTCGACATGGCCTCGCGGGACCGGGATCGGGTCGAGGCGATGGCGCAGGTGACGCCCGTGGAGGCCCTCAGCTTCTCTGCCTCCGCAGGCTATGCGAACGACGACTTCGTGGAGTCGGCCTACGGCCTGCAGGGGGACCGGAACGCCAACGTCTCCTTCGACGTGAGTTACAGCCCCACAGAGCGTTTCACCCTGTTCGCCGGCTACACGTGGGAGGACTACAAGTATCAACAGAAGTCGCGGCAGCGCACCCCGGCGTCGGGGTCCAACCCGGCGAACGACAAACCGGCGAACGACTGGCTGAGCAACATGGGGGACGCGGTGAACACGGTCAACGCCGGGTTGAGCGGTAGCCTGATCCCCAGGAAGCTCGACCTGGACATCGACTACAGCGTCTCCAAAGCCGAAGGGACGACCCAGACCCGGACGCCGGGGACGCCGGACATCGTCACCACCGCGCAGGACTACCCCGACACTCACAGCAGGCTCCACCAGGCGGCCGCGACCCTGCGGTATCACTTATCCGCCAGCGTGGTCCCGCGGTTTGAGTACCGCTATGAGCGGTACTCCAGTGACTATTTCTACCGGACGAACCTGAGCCCGTTCATGGGCGCGGTGGATGCGAGCACGACGAGCGCGGCCTTCTTAGGCGCGACCCAGCCCGACTATCGCGCCCATATCGTCAGCTTTGTGATCGGCTACACGTTTTAAATGAACCGCCACAGGATAGGGGCGTGAGGATGGAGTGGCTCAAGATCGGGGCGATCAGCGTCGCCGGGCTGGCCGTGGGGCTCTACCTGGGGTGGGAGTGGGTGGGGGTCCGGCAGCCCCTCTCGTTCAACCACAGGGCGCACACCCCCATGGCCTGCGTCGTGTGCCATCAGGGGGTGGAGGCCCGCGCCGCGGCGGGCCTTCCGGGGCCTCAGCTCTGCGTCCGGTGCCACGCGACCGCGCCGGTCACACGGCCTGACGAGGTCCGGCGATGGGCGGCCTTCGACGGGCAGGAGGGGGTGGCGTGGGGGCGGCTGTATCGCGCGCCCGAACACGTCTACTTCTCCCACCGCCGCCACGTGACTCTGGCGAGGCTGGACTGCGCCGTCTGTCACGGGGATATGGGGGACCGGACTGCGCCGCCGTCTCGCCCGCTCGCGACGATCTCGATGGACCGGTGCCTCGGCTGTCACGAACGGCAGCAGACCAGCGCGGACTGCGCCGCGTGTCACAGATAAGGATCAATGCCTATCATGAAGGTTAACCGTCGCGACTTTCTCACCTTCGCCGGGTTCACGGCGGCGGGGGTGACGCTCGGCCGTCTCGGCCGTGACCGCATCCTCGCCCGCGAGACCTTCAGGGGGTCCTCAGGGGATGGGCCGGGCGTGGAGCAGTGGGCGCGCTCCGTCTGCGGGCAGTGCCCCGCCGGGTGCGGCGTCCAGGTCCGGCTGATGGACGGCCGCCCGGTGAAGGTCGAGGGCAACGCGCTGTGCCCCATCAGCCGGGGCAGGCTCTGCCCGAAGGGGGCGGCCGGCCTCCAGGCGCTCTACGACCCGGACCGCCTCGTCGGGCCGGTGCGGCGGGTCGGGCCACGGGGGTCTGGCCGATGGGAGCGGATCGACTGGGAGGAGGCCGTCCGGGCCGTCGCCGCAAGGCTCGGGGCGCTCCGCCAGCAGGGCAGGCCCCAGGGCCTGGTCTATCTGACCGGCCGGCAGCCGGGGATGATGGGGCAGGTCCTCCGGCGGTTCTGCGAGGCCTTCGGCTCTCCGAACCTCCTGGAGGCGTCCGACCTGTATGACGAGACCTCCACCCTCGTCGCGTGGGTCACGCAGGGCGTGGCCGCGCCCCTGAGCTACGACCTGGAACAGACGAATTATCTGCTCTCGTTCGGGTCGCCCATCCTGGAGGCGTGGAGGTCGCCGGTCTGGGCGAATCGGGCCTACGGCCGCCTCCGCCGGGGAAGGCCGGGTCAGCGGGGGCGGTTCGTGCAGGTGGAGAGCCGGCTGTCTCCGACGGCGGCGAAGGCGGATGAGTGGGTGCCCATCCAGCCCGGCACGGAGGCGGCGCTGGCGCTGGGGATCGCCCACGTGCTCGTCCGGGAGGGGCGCTACGACGAGGCGTTCGTGCGGGACCGGACGTTCGGGTTCGACGACTGGACGGACGAGGCGGGGCAGCGCCACATCGGGTTCCGGACGCTGGTGCTGAGCGACTACGACCCGGAGGCGGTCTCGGCGATCACCGGGGTCCCCGGCGTCACGATCCTGCGCCTGGCCAGGGAGTTCGCCGCAGCGAGGCCGGGCGTGGCCATCGGGGAGGGGGGGACGCTCTCGCGGGACGCCTACAGCCAGTTCGCCGTCCACTGCCTGAACGCGCTCGTCGGATGCCTCGGCGCGCCGGGCGGCGTGGGGATTCAGCAGTCTCCGCCCCTGCAGCCCCTGCCGCCTGCCGAGCGGGACGAGGGCGCCAGGCTCGGCCTGTCCCGGCCCCGGATCGACGGCGCAGACCCGTCCCTGTGGCCGGTGACGCCCGGCTCATTGCCCGCGCTGGCCGGGGCGATCCTGGACGGCAGGCCCTATCCGGTCGAGGCGCTGCTGCTGGACGGGAGCGCCCCGCTGCGCGCCTGCCCGGCCTGGGGGCGTCTCGAACAGGCCCTCGGCAAGGTCCCTTTCGTCGTGAGTTTCTCGCCCTATCTGGATGAGAAGGGCGCGTTTGCGGACCTGATCCTGCCCGATCACACCCCGCTGGAGAAGTGGCAGGACGCGGTCCCGACGCCCTGGGCGGGGTCGCCGGCGGTCGGGGTCGGCCAGCCGGCCCTCCCCCCCCTGCTGGACACCCGGCATACAGGGGAGGTCGTCATGGCCATCGCCCGACAAATCGGCGGGGCCGTGGCCGCCGCGTTCCCCTATCAGGACTACCGGGAGGTGATCCTGCACGGCCTGCGGGGGCTCTACGACGCGCAGCGTGGGACGGCCTACAGCCCCCCCTTTGAGAGCGCCTGGATCAGTCAACTGGAGCACGGGGGCTGGTGGGCGCCGGGCGCGGGTTCGTTCGAGGAGTTCTGTGCGCAGGTCGTGGACCGCGGCGGGTGGTGGGACCCGGCCCCGGCGCACGGGTCCGGGAATATGAGGTTCGAGACCCCGTCCGGGCGGTTCGAGTTCTTCTCTCAGACGCTCCGGCGCGCGCTCGCAAGGCGCACGGGCGGGGCTGAGGCCGCGCTCGTGGGGCTGTTCGAGGAGGACCGCCTGCACGCGCGCGGGGATCGCGCCTATCTCCCCTACTATGAACCTGTCCCGTGGGTCGGGGAGGAGAGGGACTATCCCCTCTTCCTGAACGCCTTCGAGGTCCTGGCGCTGGGCGGGGCGCGGGACTCGAACCGGCCTTTTCTCCTGGAGGTCCTGGGGCCGCACCTCCAGGCGCGGTGGGAGACGTGGGCCGAGGTCCACCCTGCGACCGCGAAGGCGCAGGGGATCGCGGAGGGGGACCGGGTCTGGGTGGAGTCCCCTCTCGGAAGGATTCAGGCGCGCGCCCGTCTCTACGCCGGGGCGATGCCGAATGTCGTGAGCCTGCCTCTCGGTCTCGGCGCGCCGGGGGGGGGGCGCTGGAGCCGGGGGCGCGGGGCCAACCCCGCGCGGATTCTGGCGGCCAGCCGGGAGCCTTTCGTGGGCATCCCGACGGGATGGACGACCCGCGTCAAGCTCGTGAAGGCCTCCCATGCATAGAAAAGACGGGGCGCCCCGGTGGGGCATGGTGATCGACCTGGACCGGTGCACGGGCTGCCAGGCGTGCGTCGTGGCCTGCAAGCAGGAGAACAATGTCCCGTTCTCCACGCCGGAGGAGGCGGAGATGGGGCGGATGATCGCCTGGGTCCAGGTCCTGCCAACCGTCGAAGGGGAGTATCCCGACGTCAAGATGCGTTTCATGCCTCTGCTCTGCCAGCAGTGCGACCATCCGCCCTGCACGAACGTCTGCCCGACGGGCGCGACCTACAAGAACGCCGAGGGCATCGTCGCGCAGGTCTACCCCCGCTGCATCGGCTGTCGCTACTGCGCCAACGCCTGCCCCTACAGCGCGAAGTTCTTCAACTGGTCCGAGCCGCAATGGCCCGAGTCGATGCGGGCGTCCTTCAACCCCGACGTGTCGGTCCGGCCCAAGGGGGTGGTCGAGAAGTGCACCTTCTGCCATCACCGGCTGATCAGGGCCAGGGAGCAGGCGAGGGCGGAGGGCCGGGAGATGGTCCCCGCCGACTACCAGCCCGCCTGCGTCCAGGTCTGCCCGGCCGAGGCGATGACGTTCGGGGACCTGAACGACCCGCACAGCGAGGTGGCAGCGCTCGCAAAAGACTCCAGGGCATTCCGGCTGCTCGAAGACCTGGGCACGGAGCCGAAGGTGATCTATCTCCGGGAGGGGGT
>CAYRZX010000070.1:0-23266 GCA_964428665.1 uncultured Gemmatimonas sp. | reverse complement strand
GCGCCCCCTCCTCCCGCTTCAGCGTCTTATCCGAGTGACACTCCAGGCACTCGGCATCCGACAGCCCCCAGGCCGCGATCGGAAAGACGATATATAGGAGAAAAATGGGCAGTAGGGGCACGGCGTGCCGTGCCCCTACCCAAGTCTTTTTGATCATAAACGTGATTCTATCATTGCGGAAAGACCAGGTCCACCTTCCCGTTCATGTGCAGACCCTTGTCAATGACCTTCTGATCATCCGTCGCGATCCCATTGTGACACAGCGAACAGAGCTTCACCTGGGGGTGCGGCGAGGCGGGAGGCAATCCGTGACACGTCCCGCACGCCCCCTCCCCCGCCCCCACCTTCGTCCAGACCGGCCTGGCCGACGCCCCCCCTTTGAACGTCCCGTGGCAATACGTGTTCTGGCACGTCGCCGAGGCATTGTCCCACGCAGCCGACGCCCCGCCCGTCCTGGCCAGCGCCCCGAACGTCACCTCCGCCGGCAGGTCCGTGTCGATGTGCCCCCGATCGCCCACGGACTGGGGCGCGACGTGGCACTCCGAGCACGCGATCGCTTTAGCCACGCTCCCCTCTTTCACGTGCGACTGGTGCGCCCCCACGCCCGTGAACGACGGGTCCGTGCGCCCGGCCACATCCTTCGGCGGAGCGGCATTGTCCGGGCCTCCGTGGCACGAGTTGCAGGCCGCCAGCGAGGCCACCTCCACCTTTCCGTTCACGTGTTTGTTCTTGTCAATGATGTTGCGCGAGGCGTCCACGACCTCCGAGTGGCAGAGCTGGCACTGCGTGATCGTGGGGTGCGGCGCGGCCGGCGGCAGACCGTGACACGTCCCGCACGCCGCCTCCCCCGCCCCCACCTTTGTCCAGACCGGCTTTGCCGACGCCCCCAGCTTGAACGCCCCGTGACAGTAGACGTTCTGGCACGTCACCGCAGCCCCATCGTAGACCGGGACCGCCCCGCCCGTCTTCGCCAGCACCCCGAACGTCACCTCCGCCCCCGGCGTCTCGTCCAGATGCCCCGGGTCCTTGAGCGCCCCCGGCGCGACGTGGCACTCCGAGCACCCGAACGCCCGGCTGAGGGGCCCCTCCTGAACGTGCGCCTGGTGCGCCCCCACCCCCTTGAACCTGGACTCCAGATTCCCCGACACGTCCCTGGGCGGCGCAGCGCTGAGCGCGCCCCCGTGGCAGGTCCTGCACCCCTCCGGGGAGCCGATGTGGCACGCCGTGCACGCCCGCCTGGCGATCCCCCCGCCGTAGTCCGCGCCGTGGCACGCCTGGCAGACCGTGAAGTCCCACCCCGACGCCTTCAGCGCCTTCCCGTGGAAGTTGGCCGACCGCGCGTCCGTCCACCCGACCGGATGCACCGTGGGCTGCGCCAGGGCCAGGCTGTCCCGCACCACCCAGGTCCGCAGGATCGCCGCGTTCTCCTCAGACCCCACGTACACGAACTGGCTCCCCCCCGGCTGCGTCTCCCTCACCAGCAGACTCCTGACGTCGCCGGGGATGGCGTTGGACACCCCGTCCTTCCCGCCCCCCAGCAGCCCGATATAGGTCGAGAGGTCATACCCCCCCTGCGCCTCCCGCCCCGTGTGGCACCGGACGCAGTTGGCCTCCAGCAGCGGGCGGATGTCCTGCTCGTAGGTGACCGGTTTCGTCAGCCCCGGGGCCGTGGGCGATTCCTTCTTCAGGCCGCTGCAGCCCGTTATCAGGGACAGAATGAGCAGGATGTACAAGATACGGTTCATAAAAGTCTCATAAAATCTAAGCATCAAGACCAAGATAGGGAAGGTCAGAGATCAGGCCCTCACCCACCCCCTGCCCCCTCCCTCTCCCGTACGTACGGGAGAGGGAGGGGGATTCAAGGGCTTTTCTCCTTATGTTGGGGGAGGGAGAGGGCCGATCCCCAATTTTCAATTTTTAATTTCCTAATTTTCAATCCTATTTCCTCCCGTGGCAGTACCCGCAGAACCCATCCCCCCCCGACGGCCCCTTGTAGGTATGACACGTGTAGCAGATCGCCCCGTCGTCGCCGTGGAAGTCCCCTTCGCCCACCTTGCTCGCAAACCCGGACCCGTGCGTCTTCGGGTCGTTCCCCTTCCCCCTGCGCCGATCCGCGTGGCAGAGCAGGCAGGTCGGGTCCTCCCCCTGCACGTCGTGGCAGGCCGCGCACCGTTCGATGTTCCGCCTCGCCAGGGCCGCGTGCCGCCCCCCGCCCGTGCCCACCCCCCCCGCGACGGCCCCCCAGTCAGGCCCGCCGTGCCAGTCGGGCCGGAACCGGGTCAGGTCCCCCTCCGGGCGGTGGCACATCCCGCAGAACGTCGCCGACTCGTGACAGGTGGCGCACTGCCGCTCCTTCCCCTTCGCGTCCAGCGCGTGCGTGTGCCGGTAGTTCAGGTTGTGCACCCGCTTGAGCGTCATCCCCTGCCGCGCCTCGCTCAGCGGCGAGAACGGCGCGTAGGCCCCCGGCCTCGACGCCTTCGTCTCCACCAGGTTCGCCCCCTCGTGGCACTCCTGGCACTCGCTGGTGGTGTGGCACTGCGCGCAGGAGATGTCCCCGGCCCGCACGTGCTGGCGGTGCTCGTGCAGCCAGTCCGCCCGGTGCGACTTCGGCCTCAGGTTGAAGTCCGCCGCGTGGCAGACCGAGCAGGTCATCGGGGCCTGAAGCCCGTTGTGGCACGTCGAGCACTCCGCCATCCCCGGCATCGACTTCGGCGTCGAGAGGTCGGCCCTGTCCAGCCCCCTGTGGCACGTCTCGCACGTGACCCCTTTCCTCTCCAGGTGCGCCTTGTGCGAGAATGGCGCCGTCGGCGGAGGCAGGTCCACAGGCCCCGCATTGTCCACGTCCTTGTGGCACGTCCCGCACTTCTCCGTGTCCTCCACGTCGTGGCACTCCCCGCACGCCTCCATCTTCGGCAGCAGCCGATCCGAGGCCTGCGCGCTCTCCTTCGCCGCCCCGTGACAACCCGCGCAGTCCATCCCCACTTCTTTGAGATGATATTGATGCGAGAACTTGAGCGTCGTCTTGGGCACGCCCTGCGACGGGAGCGCCCAGACAAAGGCCGCCATCGCGGCGACGCAGAGTGAGATGTAGAGGAGTCGTGTATTCATGGGGTTGGGTGAGGGGTTGGATTCACTTTCCCTTTTTAAAGAACCAGACCGTCCCCCGGAAGAAAAACCGGAAGTCGTTCGCGTAGATCCGGTCCCGGAGCACCTGCGCCTCCGCGTCCAGCGTGACGCGGCGGTTGGGCCGGCAGGTGATCCCCAGCGCCCCGGACATCGCCATCAGCTTCTTCCCGACGCCGTCTGTTAGCCGGTAGGACGCCACGCCCCCGTCCGCCCGCAACGTCACGAAGCGGTTGACGGGATGGGCCAGACTGACCGAGAGGGCGTCGTTGTCCCCCCCCTCGCCGATGCGCCTCGTGTAGCTCACCGAGCCCTGCCCCACCCCGAACCCGAACCCGACCCGCTGCGCCCGCGCCCCGTCGTACACGACCTCGGCGAAATTCCCGTACACGGACACGAGATGGTTGACAGTGTAGTTGCCCCGGACGGCGTACTCCTGAGAGTCCTCGATGTCAAAGACGCTGAAGATGGAGTTCGCGTTGACCACCGGCGCGCGGTGGAACCCCTCAAGGGCCACGGTCAGATGCTCCGACGCCGCGACCCGCGCGATCCCCTCCGCCTGCCGCACGCGCTCCCCCAGGAGGTCGTAGTCGAAGCGCACGTAGAGGTCCACGCCCCCCCGGAGCGTCCGGTGAACGTCCAGCCCGGCGAGCTCCTGCTGCCCTGAGGTGATGTCGAACACCTGCCCCGAATAGCGGCCCGGCGCCAGGTACGGGAGCGGCCTCCGGTTCCGGTGCGCGTAGCTGAGGCCCACCGAGGTGTTCCAGAGCCGGTCCGTCGTCAGCCGCGCCCCCCACATGTGGCCGTCGGACCAGTCCTCTATCCTCGCCCTGGTGACCAGCGGGGCCAGCATCCCGACGTACCCCGTCAGCGTGAACAGCCCCCTCGGCGTGACACCCACCCGGAGGCCATCCATCGTCCCGTAGCCCACCCCTTCGTAGACCCGTTGTCTCCCCGCAGAGACATCGACGGGCGTCCGCCCTGCGTCCCTCCACTCGAAGTAGGCGTTGTAGAGCCGGAACCGCTGCCCCTTGTTGCCGGGGCCCGACACATCCCCCGTCACCAGGGCATACGTGTGGAACGACAGCCGCCGGTCCCCCAGTTCCCCCGCGTCGAGCGTCACCGACTGGTAGGCCCGCAGGTGCGAGGAGGAACTCGTGTCCGCCTCCTGCCGCTCCCACGTGTAGAGCGACGTGGTCAGCCTCCCGTTGAGCGTGGCCGCCCAGGACAGAGGGCACGACAGAAAAGCGACGCCCAGGAAGATCGCGATGCAGATTCGGCGCGTCATAAAAAATCCCGCTTCATGCGCTACGACATACCCTATACTCCCGATGTCGGGACGTATGGGAAGAATGATCAATAAAATAACACAGAACAGGGGACCAGTCAACGACTCTTCACGCTTCACGCTTCACTCGCCACTCACCCGCACGCGATCCGCATCGCCCTCGGTTGATACAGACAGAACGGCTCCTCGTCCAGGTAATTCCCCGTCTCCCCGAAGGCCCGCGCCCGGCACCCCCCGCAGACCATCCGGTACTCGCAGACCCCGCACTTCCCCTCTAAGAGCGCCGGGTCGCGCAGCGACTGAAACACAGGGGCCGTCCTCCAGATCTCCTCAATCCCCTGCTCCCGGATCGACCCCGCCCGCATCGGCAGGTACCCGCACGGAAAGACCTCCCCCCGGTGCGACAGAAAACAGACCCCGGTCCCGGCCAGGCACCCCTTCGTCATGGCCGCCATCCCGTCCGTCTTGGGCGTCACCTTCCGCCCCTCCTCCCGCGCCCGCTGCCGGAGGATCCGGTAGTAGTGCGGGGCACAGGTGGCCTTCAACTCCATGCGCGTCCTTTGCGACTGGTCGTAGAACCAGTTCAGGATGCGCTCATAGTCCTCCGCCGGCACCTGCTGCTCGTCCGCAATCTCCAGCCCGCACCCCACCGGCACCAGCAGGAACAGGTGGAGCGCGTCCGCCCCCATCCGCTCCGCCAGGTCCATCACGCGGGAGAGTTGCTCGGCGTTGTGCTGCGACACCGTCGTGTTGAACTGGAGACTGACCCCCTCCCGCCTCAGATGCCCCGCCCCCTCCAGCGCCCGGTCGAACGCCCCCGGCATCCCCCGGAACCGGTCGTGCGTCTCCGCGTTCGCCCCATCCAGGCTGATGCTCACCCGCCGGACGCCGCTCGCCTTGATCCGCCGCGCCACCTCCGCGTCCACCAGCGTCCCGTTCGTCGCCATGGCCACCTTCAGCCCCTTCCAGGTCGCAAACTCCGCGACCCGGAAGATGTCGGGCCGGTAGAGCGGCTCCCCCCCGCTGAGCACCAGGATCGGCTGCGCGAACCCCGCCAGCTCCTCGATGAAGTCGAGCGCCTCCTCCGTCGTCAGCTCGTCCGGCGCCCGGCCCGCCTGCGCCGACGCCCGGCAGTGGACGCACTTCAGGTTGCACCCGACGGTCGTCTCCCAGAACAGGAGTCGCAGCTCATTCTTGGACGCGTGCATAGAAACCCTAAAAAGATAACGATGAAGTCAGAACGATGAACGATGAAGTAAAAACATAAACCTGATTTGCTTTTCGTTCATCGTTCCGCGTTCATAGTTCATCATTGAATTCTAAACGCCATCACCACCAGCGCGACAAACGTCAGCGCGTAACCCGTCTCCGCCGCCCCGACCCGCCAGAGCCGGAGGTCGTCAGGCCTCCGCGCAACCGCCCAGAGCGCCCTGAACACGACGGGCGCAAAGGCCAGCGCGGCCAGGGCCGGCAGATGCCCGGCAACCGATAGAACCGACACCAGAAGCGCCAGCGCCGCGTGATAGCAGACCGTTGCCCGACCGAAGTCCGATTCATCCTCCTGATGATGCATGTCCGGCCGACGCCGGTGAGCAACGGTCTGAACGCGCATCTTCACGTAGAACACGCTGCTCCCGAAAAAGAGCGCGTGGAGCGCCCAGAGCAGCAGCGCCGTGAGGTCCAGATACCCCGTCAGCACGGCATAGGTCGCGGGGGCCGAGGCGCTGAAACCCGCCAGGCTCAGCAGCTCCGCGCCGGCGGACCGGTCTGCCCGGACGGACGCCTGGAACAGCCGGACGCCCATCACGGCAAGGCCGAAAAGCCCGAACGGGATCAGGATCAGCAGCCGGTAGTGCGCCAGCAGGACCGAGGACGCCGCGATGCCGACCAGCCCGTAGGCCGTCGCCCACCGGATCGCCCGCCCCCGCTGCCGCCCCCGCACCAGGGCCAGCAGCGGCGCGTCCGCCAGGAACAGGGCCAGCCCCGCCGTTAGCAGGAGCCCTGCCGGAAGGTCAAACCGCCCCGCGACCCCGGCGGCCACCACGAACGGCGCCGCGAACATCACCCACGCCCCGTGCGCTCTGGGGATCATAGACACCTCAAGCGATCAGCGATCAGCGATCAGCGATCAGCAAAACCAGAATCTTTTCGCTGACGGCTGACCGCTGATTGCTGACGGCTGGTTCTTTACTTCATCAACACCATCCGCCGGACCGCGGAGAACTGGTTCGCCTCGATCCGGTAGAGGTAGATGCCGCTGGCCACAGTCCGGCCTGCCGCATCCTTCCCATCCCAGGTCACGGTGTGCGAACCGACCGTCCGGTACTCATCGATCAGGTCACGCACCACCTGACCCAGGAGGTTGTAGACCACCAGGCGGACACGTCCCTCCTCCGCCAGACTGAACCCGATCTGCGTGGCCGGGTTGAACGGGTTGGGGAAGTTCTGACCCAGGGCGTTGACGAACGTGGGGGCCGTCTCCTCGGCCGCCAGTTCGCCGGCGTTCGCCCGGTTCATCCCGAAGTTCCCGTCCGACACCTGCGCCGCCTCCACCTTCACGATGGGGTTGAGAGCGCCGCCCTTGCGCTGGAAGACCACCTCGGCCAGCGGACCGGAGCCGGAGGTCGTCCGGTTTCCGGCCACCGCGTCCGCGATCACCAGCCTCCCCGGCTCGTTGGCCAGGACCGTCACCGGCGCCAGCGTCCCCTCCTCCTTGACGAGGGACCCCTCGCTGCGAAGCACACGCACGAACTCCATCTCATCCGGGTTGTAGGCCAGCGTCACGCCGTAGCCCCGCAGGTCCGTCGCATCCTGCACCTGCACCTGCACGGCGAAGTGCGTGTTGTCCACCGACTGGAGGGCTGTCTGTCCGATGTCGAACCCGACCTTCCGGTTCTTGCCGTTGTCCACGTAGACCGGCTTGGTCGAGGCCGACTTCCCGAAGTTGTCTAAGAACATGTACCAGTCCACGTACCCGACCGTGCCGCTCCCGTTCAGGTCGAACTTGGCGTCCCAGCCCGGCGACGCGGCAGTCTTCCCGAACTGCGCCACGAACATGAACAGGTCCTCAAAGTCCACCCGCTTGTCCCCGTTGAAGTCCCCGGCTATAGCCGTCGGGGTCGGTTTCCGCAGCGACTTGATCGCATCCGCCAGCAGCTTCTTGGCATAGGTGGCGTTGTGCACGCCCACGCTCAGGTCCTGCTCCACGAACAGGTAGTTCCACGCCGCCCTCCGCTGGTCCAGCGACTGCGGTGTGGCAGCCCCCGCCGAGTCCCAGGCCACGCCCAGCGGGAACTTCCAGCCGCCCGCCGGCGCGCCCGTCCTCCGCTTCGGGACCAGGTCGTAGAGGATCTTCAGCATGTTCTCAACCTCTTCCTGCGCCCCGTTCACGTCGAAGTCCTTCATCTGCCCGTGGCACGGCTGGCAGGCCCGTGTGTTGAGAATGTCGTCCTTCGGGTCGTTCGGCGTGCCGGGGTCGTGCCGCATCATCCAGGTGTGCCCCCCCACCTTCAGGTAGCCGGGGGTGCCCGACGGCTGGATCGTCATGTGGCAGCCCACGCAGACGTTGGGCACGTTCCGGTGAGCGCCCGACCCGTAGGTCTCGCCAGAGTAGTGATACCCGCCCATCCCGAAGATCATCTCGGACTGGTGCGACTCGTGCATGCGCGTCCCCACCGCGTCCCGCGTGGTCCGCAGGTGATGGCACTTGGCGCACGTGGCGGCCTTCCCCATCTGCAGCGTGGCGGGCGTGGGCGTTCCGGCGCCCCCTGGCTGCATGGCGTTGACCGTCGTCGCACCGGCAAACCGGACCTGACTCTCGTGGGTCGCCTGGTGCGGGTCGTGGCAGACGCCGCAGTTGATCGACACCCGCTCCTTGATGTCCGCCACCGCAGGCGTCTTGCCGTTCACCTGCTTGATCACGAACCCCTCGCCCGTGTGGCACTCGATGCAGGACGCGCTCCGCGAAACCTGCCCTTCCTCGATGTCAGCCGCCTCGCCGTGCAGGGCGTGCTCGAACTCCTCCGGCCGGATGTGGTAGTGCCCGTCGTCGTGGCAATTCGCGCAGACCCCCACGGCAAGCGACTTCCCGATCTTCCGCGACCCCGGAGGCCCGGCCAGCCCGCCTGCCCGGTGCTCGCTCCCCGGCCCGTGGCAGGACTCGCACTGGATGTTCGACACGGCCTTCAGGTCCGCCGACAGGCTGTCCCAGTTGGAGTTCTTCAGCTCCAGCTTCCAGCCCCCCGCCACCAGGGAGTCCGGCCTCGAGGCCGAGCCCACCTGCTGCCAGGTCCCGTTCCTCAGGGCGCCGGGGAACTTCCAAGCCGCCTTGATCGCCCTTGCCCAGAAGCTCCCGTTGTCCCCCGGCGTCACCGCCAGGTTGGAGGTGTTGTTGCCCACCGAGTGGCACTTGATGCACGCCGCGTTGTAACCCGCGCTCACCGTCCCGCTGATGCCGCGCTGGAGCATGTTGGCGTGATCCGTCTTCTCCCACGTCGCCCGGATCCCGCTGTGACACTGCCCGCAGGCATCCGCACCGATGTAGGTCGCGGCCGTCAGCGTGTCCGCCCTGGCGACCGTGGTATCCCTCGTCGTCGTCCCGACCTTCCCCTTCAAGCTCATCGAAACGATGTAATCGCCCTTCAGGTCCGCGGTGAACCGCGTCCGCAGGCCCGTGGCCGCCGACAGCTTGGCCGTCGAGCCGGTCGGAACCGCGCCCAGCGTCCACGTCACCGTGGGCAGGTGGATGGAACCGGAGTCAGCCAGCAGGTAGACCACGTCCCCCACGCCCACCACCTTCAGGCCGGGAGAACTCTGGCGGATGACCGTGGTATCCACCAGCCCCTCGTTGATCACGCGGGGCGGAATCCCCTCCGTCACGAGCCGGACGGGCAACTGCGCCGTCGCGACCCCTACCGCACAGAGCAAGAGCACTGCAACGCCCAGAAACCAGACATCTCGTCTCATACCTCCTCCTTCTGCGACCTGATCTTCCGCCTCGGCCCCCGATCCCCACGTCTACTTCACCAGCATCATTCGCCTCACTGCTGAGAACCCGTTGACCTCGATCCTGTAGAGATAGACCCCGCTGGCCAGCCTCCGGCCCGCCTCGTCCCGGCCGTCCCACCGGACCGAGTGGCCTCCGGCGGCCTGCGTCCCATCCGCCAGCGTCCTCACCACCTGGCCGACGAGGTTGTAGACCGTCAGCCGCACCCGGCCCGCCTCCGGCAGACTGTAGGCGATCTGCGTCTCCGGGTTGAACGGGTTGGGATAGTTTTGCGCCAGGGCGTAGGTCGAAGGTGTCTCCTTCGCCGCAGCCAGCACGTCCACCCCACCCGACCCATCGAAGACCTGCGCCAGGTCCACGCTCACCGCCCCATCCGGGCCGATCCGGCGGAAGACTATGTTCGCCAGCGCCCCGTCCCCGGAGACCGTCCCACCGCCTGTGATCGCGTCGGCGAGGATCACCCGCCCGGGCGTCATCTCCCGCGCCAGGAACAGCGGCGTGGGTCCGCCCCGGCTCAACAGGGCGTCCGTTGCTCGCTCCGCCTTTACAAAAGCCAGTGACGACGGGTCGTAGCTCACTACCACGCTGTATCCCCGCATCTGCGCCACGTTCGACGCCCCGACCTGCGCCGTCAGCCTGTCGCCCGACGAGACCGTCCCCACGGACAGACTCGCCTGAGCGTTGACCCCCGGCCTGGACGCCGCCTTGCCCGACTTGGTCGTCTTGCCAAAGTCCCCGGCAAAGATGAAGAAGTCCCCGAACCCGATATCCCCGTCCCCGTCCAGGTCAAACTTCTTGTTCTCCCCCGTCCCCGGCTGACCAAACGCCCCGGCGAACTGGAAGAAGTCGTCGAACCCGACATCCCCGCTCCCGTCGAAGTCCGAGGCCAGGCCGGCAGGCCCGCCGCTGCTCAACACCACCGAAGCGCCGGGCGTCAGCGTGTTGTTGACCCCGGAGACCCGAATCACCAGCGAAGACAACACGATCTCCGTCTCCCCCGTGAAGTCTCCCAATGTCTCGAATGTCAAGATCGCCACTGACCCCTTGCCGACCGTGGTCGACCCCCCTAAGATCGACGCCCCGTAGGTCACCATGTTGTCCTTGACCTGCGCCGGAAGGTCCAGGGCGCTGCTAAACGACGTCCCGTCCTTCCGACCCGTCACCGTCGAAGACAGCTTCTTCGGGTCGAACGTCAGGACCACCTGGAACGCGGAGGCGCTGGCATAATCCTTGTTCAGAATGATCTGCACATCCACCTTCTGACCTGCCTTCACCCCGTTCAGCGTCCGGGAGTTCTGGTCCCCGGAAGCCACATCCAGGTCCACCATCCCTGTCCCGTCGCCGGGCTTCGGCTGAATGGGGCCGCCAGGAGGAGGCCCGACAGGCTCAGGCCCGGTCCCGAACTGCGTGATCGAGACCTTCCAGACCGCATCGAAATCCTTCCGGCCCTCGGGCCGGATGACCGTCGTGGTCTTCAGAGTGACATCGGCGACGCCGGAGAAGCCGGGCAGCACCTCGAACTTCAGGATGCCCAGGTTCCCCTTCTGGACGGCGGAGATGCCTTCTATCGACACCCCCCCCACCTCCAGCGTGCCCTTGTTGTCATCCTTGAGGTTCAGCCCTGTCAGGCCGGGGATCGTCGGGCCGACCGTGAACCCCGCGAACTTGAGCTGCACAGGGTCGTACGCCATCGTCGCCCGGAACCCCATCGCCCCCTGCACATCCTCCCCGAACACCTCCACCTCCACCACCTGCCCGGCCCTGGCGTTCTTGATCTCCGTCACCTTCCCCGCCGTCACATCTAAGTCCAGCGCAATCGGCCCCGCCCCGCCCTCGTCCGCCAGCGAGATCACGGAGGCCACCTCGGAGTCCTTCCGGCCCTCCGCCCGGAGGATCGACGCCGACTTCAGCGTGATGTCCGCCCTGCCCGAGAACCCCGCCAGCGCCTCAAACCGGACCACCCCGATCAACCCCCTGTCCACCGTGGCCGCCCCCTCCAGGGTCGTCCCGCCGATCTCCACCGTGCCCTTGGCGTTATCCTGGATGTTCAGCCCCGTCAGGCCGGGGATCGTCGAGCTGACCGTGAACCCCCCGAACTTCACCTTCCCCGCGTCATAGGTCAGAACGGCCTTGAACCCGGTGGCCCCCTTCACGTCCTCCCCGAACACCTCCACCTGCGTCACCTGCCCGGCCTTCACGCCCCGAATCTTCGTGGCCTTCAGCCCGTGGTGCAGAGGCACGCCCAGGGTGATGAGCGGGGCCGTCGTCTGCGACCATGCCGCGCCCGCCGACCCGGCCAGCAGATAGCAGAGCATCCCCCCCAGCGCATAAACCCAGATCCCACGCCTCATAAACGCCTCCGTTCCTGCCTTCCACCCCTTCCAATGCGTCCATTCGGTTCATTTCGAGAGACTTGCCCACCGCCTGAAACGCAATCTCTGTGCCGGAAGGCCGGAAACCCTCCGGCCCGTCAGATCAACAGGTTGTTTAACAGATAATTATATCCGAAAAACCGAAACAAAAATGCTGGTCCTCCACCTGTTGCGATGTGAGACAGAGAGGTCATAATTGAAAGCGTTGAATTTTTTACAATAGCCCGATTTAATTAAAGTTATACAGAGGTTGAGGAATTCAACGGGATGGGACAGGGGTGTCTCAGAAAAGGGGATTCACGGAAGGCCCGACAAAATGGGGATGAGCATGGGGGACCGAATCACGAATCACGAGGTCGGGTCACGATTCTGTAGGGGCAACCCTCTGTGGTTGCCCCTTGAGGAAGGGAAATAACGCGGACAGGAGGGAGCGCCGCCGGGATGGGGGGGAGAAGGTCTCCGGAGGGGCCTGCCGGACGCGCCCGTTCCCGGATACCCCCCGAATCGCCCGCGAGGTCTGCTCGCCGCACGCCCGGCACAGCCCCCCCGTGGCCAGGTCGATCTCCTCCACCGACCGCGTCGCGTGCATGGGGCAGGTGTAGTCCGGGCAGTGGACCAGCCCGAACGTGTGCCCCAGCTCGTGGATCGCCTCCCGCTCCGCCCGCAGCAGCGTCAGCCCCGGATCGTCCGGCAGCCCGTAGACCGTCTGCCGGAGCCGGTGCAGGGACACCACCGCGGCCCGCCCCCCCAGAATCGCCTCCCCGAACACGAACGTCAGCACCGGCATGAACAGGTCCACGTCCGCCACCCCCAGGACCCGCGCCCCCTCTGCCCGCCCCCGGAGGCGCTCCAGCAGCCGGGTGGAGCAGTGTTGCCCCCGCCGCTCGTCATAGGCGAAGCCCGGCTCCACCGCATCCTCCGACACCAGGCAGGCCAGCCCGAGGCGGCGGGAAACCCCCTCCGCCACGCGCGCGCATACCTCCGGCGAGACGTCGCCGATGCGGACGAGTGAGACGAATGGCAGCGCTGGCGTGGTCATCCCTGTCCATCCCGCTCCAGACCGTACTTCTTGATCTTGTTATACAGCGTCACCCGGTCGATCTCCAGCAGGCGCGCCGCCTGCGAGATGTTCCAGCCCGTCTCCTGCAGCACCCTCGTGATGTGCGCCCGCTCCGCCGCCGACAGCGACCGGGGGGCCAGGTCCGCCTCTCCCCCCGGCGCGGCCCGGAAAGGCAGGTCCTCCGGCCTCAGCTCCGGCCCGGACCCCACCACCACCGCCCGTTCGACGGCGTTCTCCAGCTCCCGCACGTTGCCCGGCCAGGTCTGCGCCATCAGCACGGCCATCGCCTCCTGGGAGACGCGCTCGATCCGCTTCCGCATCGTCTGCGCGTGCCGCTTCAGGAAATACCCGGCCAGCAGCGGGATGTCCCCCGGCCGCTCCCGCAGCGCCGGCAGGTGAATGACGTAGACATTCAGCCGATAGTAGAGGTCCAGCCGGAACTGCCCCGCCTCCACCATTTGATGGAGGTCCCGGTTCGTGGCCGCCACCACCCGAAAGTCCACGTCGATGGGCTGCGTCCCCCCCACCCGCGTCACCTTCTTCTCCTCTAACACCCGCAGCAGGTCGATCTGCGTCTTGGGACTGACGTCGCCCACCTCGTCTAAGAAAATCGTCCCCCCGTCCGCCAGCTCGAACTTCCCCTTCTTCCGGTACTGCGCCCCGGTGAACGCCCCCTTCTCGTGCCCGAACAGCTCGCTCTCTAACAGCCCCTCGGCCAGTCCCCCGCAGTTGACCGTCACCATGGGCATCCCCCGGCGGGGGCTGTGGGCGTGGATGGCGCGGGCCACCAATTCCTTTCCCGTCCCGCTCTCCCCGGCGATCAGCACGGTCGCGTCCGTCTGCGCCACCATCCTCACCTGTTCCACCACCCCCAGGATGGCGGGGCTCCGCCCCACGATCTCGTCGAACGGCAGCGCCTCGGACAGCCGCTCCTTGAGCGCGGCGTTCTCCGCCTTCAGCTGACGCTGCTCCACGGCCTTGTTGATCAGGTGCTCCAGGTCGTCCGGGTCGAACGGCTTCGTGATGTAGTCGTAGGCCCCCGCCTTGAGCGCCTGCACCGCCGTCTCCACCGAGGCGTAGGCCGTCATGATGATCACGAGCAGGTCGGGGTCCAGCTCCTTCAGCCGCCGATGCGCCTCCAGGCCGTCCATGCCGGGCATCTTGATGTCCACCAGGGCGATGTCCCACGGCCCCTCCTGCATCCGCGCCAGCGCCTCCTTGCCGCTGCGCGCCACCCCCACCGGGTAGCCGTCCTCCGAGAACCACCCCCTCAGAGAATCGACCACCACCTCCTCGTCGTCCACCACCAGGATACGCGGCTTCTTGTCCACGGCCCAGCACCTCCTCAAAGGCAACGATGAAGTCAGAACGATGAACGATGAACAAATACAACGATGAAGTCAGAACGATGAACGATGAACGAAAAGCAAAATAGTCTTTGTGGTTTTCAGTTCATCGTTCCGCGTTCCGCGTTCCGCGTTGCTTTTCTGTTCCGCGTTCATCGTTTATCGCGACTCCCCCTGGCAGCCCCACGGTCACCCTCGTCCCCTTCCCCACCTCCGAGACCACGTCGATGGCCCCCTGGTGTCGCTTGATGATCCCGTAGACCACCGACAGCCCCAGCCCCAGCCCCCCCTTCCCCTCCTTCGTCGTGAAGAACGGCTCGAACAGCCGGGGCATCGCCTCCTCCGGAATCCCGCACCCCGTGTCCTCCACCACTATCTCCACCCAGCCCCCGGAAGGAGGAACGAGACCCAACCCCCCATCCCCCTTCCCCGAGGGAGGGCGGCGGGTCGCGACCTCATGGGAGCGACAGGTTGGGTGGAGGGGAGCAAGCTGTTCTCTCCCCTCTCCCTCTGGGGGAGGGGACGGGGGAGGGGTCTCTTTTCTCCTCGTCGTTATCCTGATCCCCCCCCCCTCCGGCATCGCCTCCACCGCGTTGTTGAGCAGGGCCAGGAGCGCCTGCTGGACCTGGTCCGCGTCACAGACCACGCCGGGCAGGCCCTCCGCGATCTTGCGGGTCACCGCGATGCGCTGGAGCTCCAGCTTGTGGCCGATCAGAAAAAGCGTCTTCTCCACGATCCGGTTGACCTCCACCTCCTGGACGGAGGTGGGCGACTGCCTGGAGAAGGCCAGCAGGTTCTTCACGATGTTCCCGCACCGGGCCGTCTCCGACTCGATCGCCGCCAGATAGCGGTCCATCTCGGCAGCCTCCGGCCCCTCTCCCGCGATGCGCCTGAGCTTCTTGCGCACCAGCCGGGCGTAGGTCAGCACCCCGCTCAGCGGGTTGTTGACCTCGTGCGCCACCACCGCCGACAGCGCCCCCAGAGAGGCCATCTTCTCGTTGTGCACCACGCGCGCCTGCGCCTGCTGGATGATCCGGGTCTTCTCCTCCACCCGCTGCTCCAGCGTGCGCCCCCACTGCATCAGTTTCTCGTTGGCCTGCCCCAGGTCCTCCGCCATCCGGTTGAACGCCGCGGCCAGCGCCCCGATCTCGTCCTGCGACCCCTCCGCGATCCGGTGAGACAGGTCCCCCGACGCGACGCGGCGCATCCCCTCCATCAGCCCCTTCACCGGCCGGTGGACGAACCGGTAGAGGAACAGCCCCGACGCCGAGGCGATGAACAGCATCGCCAGATAGGTGAACAGCATCATCCGCCTGCCCTGCTCCGCCAGCTCCCGGTCGATGGCCCGCAGCGACATCTGGATGTCGATCACCCCCAGCACCTTCTGCGCCTCCGGATGGGCGTGACACGCCTGCGACGCGCAGTCCGCCTCGTTGTAGATCGGGTCGATCAGGCCCAGGACCCGCCCCCGGTCCGGCGTGGCGAAGATGCGCGCCCGGTCCGGCCGGTCCAGCCGCTCCAGAGGCAGGTCCCTCGCGTGACAGGCCGTGCACGCCTCCGCCTGCTTGTTCACCGTGGCCCCCGCCTCGGCGCGGTCCGTCGAGAAGGTGATCAGCCCCTCCTTGTTGAAGATCCGGATGCGCTCCATCCCCTCCTGGTCCGCCACGTCCCGGATCATCCGGTACACGTCCTCCTTGCGGTTCTGGAGCATGCTGTGGCGCGTCCCCCGCTTGATCGTGTCGCTCAGCCGGATGGCGCTCTGGATCACCCCGTGCTCTAAGTGCCGGGTGTGCTCCAGCACCAGGGCGTAGCCCAGCGCCCCGAACGCGACCATCGTCATCAGCGCGATCAGCAGAAAGAGTCGGATACTGAGATGTCGCAGCACGGCTCCCTCACCCCCCCGCGTGGCACCCCTCGCAGTTGTCCTCCACCCCGAACGCCGCCTTCCCGTCGTGGCACGCCCCGCACCGCTGCGCCCCGTGCATGGCCTCCCCGGCCGTCCGCGCCGCCGCCTTCGCCTTCAGGATGGGAAAGGCCCCCCCGTGGCAGGTCGCGCAGTTGGGCCGCTTCCCGTCCACGTGCGATTCGTGGCTGAATGTGACTGCGCCGGGGCTGTCCTTGCCGGGAGGATACGTCAGGTCGCCGGGCAGCCGGAGGTCTGCAACGGATCCGTTAACAGATGCCCCTCCCCCTAAAACGGATAGATCGGACCCTGACCCCGCCGTGACCTCCTGCGCCGGGACACGGCCTCTCGCTGCCGCCTCAAAGTCGAGCGTGAGCGCCCCCAGGGCGATCACCGCGCCGAGCGCGGCTAAGGCCCCCCGGCTCAGATAGGCCACCGGCCTCGGCCTGCGCCCGAGGGAGACCGGCCGCTCCTCCTGATGCCCCTCCGGGAAGACCTTGAGATGCTTGACGGCCAGGCCGAAGGAGATGAACCCCAGAGTCACCAGCATGGCCGTCACCGCCAGCTCCAGCCAGGAGGGGAAGTAGACCGCGTCCATCCCCCCCTGCACGCCCGTGAGGGACACGTTCAGGCGATTCATGATAAAGCCGAGCACGACCAGCAGCGCCGAGCAGAACAGCCCGGCGCGATCCCGGCGCACGGCGGGCAGGGCCAGCAGGACCATGGGGATCAACACCCCGAAGACCATCTCCACCAGAAACAGGAACCGCTCGGGGGTCGGAGCCGCCAGCAACCCGAAGGCCCCGCGCCCGGACATGTCCTGCAGCTTGACGACTAAGTAGAGCCCCAGCGCCACCACGACCACCCGGCTCAGGTCCCGCAGCAGGCCCAGCTCCAGCCGCCTCCCGAAGGCCCGGCTGCTGATGAAGGACTCTATGATCACCATCGAAAGCCCGGCCGCAATGGCGCTCAGGAAGAAGAAGACCGGCAGCAGCGGCGAATACCAGAGCCCGTGGAGTTTCTCGGGCACGATCAGGTAGAGCGTCCCCAGGGAGGACTGGTGCAGCGTGGAGAGCAGCACCCCCGCGATCACCACCGGAATCGTGATGCCGTGAACGACTCGCAACGGGGTTCGCAGCTTAAAGCGCTCCAGCACCATCGGGCTGAACTCCAGCGACAGCACCGCCGTGTAGAGCATCACGCACCAGGCCACCTCGAACATCACCGAGTGGGGGTTCCACATGATGAGCGGGTGCCAGATCCGGTAGGGCCGGCCCAGGTCGTAGAGCAGCCCCACGGCCACCAGCAGGTAGCCCAGGAAGGCCGTCAACACCGTGGGCCGGACGATGGGCCGGAACCGCTCCAGGTTGAACAGATGCACCGTGGCCGTGATCGTGAACCCCCCCGCGGCCAGCCCCACGCCCACGAGCACGTCAAAACCCACCCAGATGCCCCACGGAAACCCGTCCGACAGGTGGGTGGCCGCCCCCAGCCCCCGGCCAAACCGGACCACCGTGGCGTAGAGCCCCACCGCCAGCGTCACCGCCGCCACGCCCCGCCAGAACGTCACCTCAGGCCAGAACCGTCTCATCGGTCCCCCTCTTCCCCATCGTCCACCCCTTTGGCAGGGCCTTCTCTCAAGGCATCCCTGCGCTCCAGTTCCATGCGCCGGTTCACGATCCACCAGATCCCGAACATCAGCACGCCCCCCATCCCCACCACGTTCGGGATCTTCGACAGGATCTCCCAGGTCAACCTCGGATAGGGCTCCCGGTCCAGCCCCGTCGGGAACCCCAGCCTCTCAAACGGCACGCCGGAGAGGTAGAGCACCGACGTCCCTCCGGCCTCCTCCAGGCCGTAGATGTGGTCCACGTAGCGGCCCGGATGCGCCTCGATGCGGCCGCGGGCCTCCTGAATCAGCGCATCCCGGTCTCCGAACACCGTGGCCTTCGCCGGGCAGACCTCCGTGCACGCGGGCTGCCCCCCCTCGCGAAGCCTCTTCTCGGAGCAGAAGATGCACTTCTGCACCCGGGGCAGGGGCTTCTCCCACTCGTATTTCGGGACGTGAAACGGACAGGCCACCATGCAGTAGCGGCAGCCGATGCACCGGTCCTCCTCATAGACCACCGGCCCGGCGGGGGTCTTGTGCAACGCCGCCACCGGACAGACCGAGGCGCACGCCGGGTCCAGACAGTGCATGCACTGCCGGCGAACGTTCAACCCCGCCCTCCGCTCCACGACCGTCCACGTCCGGGCGCTCAACCCCTCCGCCTCCTCCTTGGGAAGGCCGTTGATCTCCTTGCAGGCGTAGACGCACGCCCTGCACCCGATGCACCGGGTCAGGTCCGTCAGAATCGCTACTGCCATGGCCCTCACCCCTCCCTTTAAGCCCCTTTGAGCTTTCCGTCTGGGCCTGTTTCGGGATCGCCCAGAAATCTCCTCTGAAAGTCCCCCCACGCCGCATCGTCGAGATAGGCCAGCGCCCCCACCACCGGCATCCCGCCGTCCGGCAGCGTCACGGCCGGCGTGGCCCCCAGCCCCGTGATCCAGTCCGCAAACCGCCCCACCTCCTCCTCCAGCCAGGCCCTTGCCGCCTCCCCCACCCGCAACCCCTGGACCTCCTGGCCCAGCCTGCTCGGCCTCAGGACGTACGCCCACCCCTTCCGATAGGGGTCCTCCTCCAGCGCCTCCGGGTTCGCCGACAGGGCCTCGTTGACCGCCTCGATCACCCCGCTCACGGGCGCGGGCAGGGCCACCCGCCGCCCCCCCTGCTCCAGCGTGAGCATCGCCTCTCCCTGGGCCACCCGCTCCCCCGGCCGCAGCGCAACCACCCCGTCCAGCCGGCCCAGCGCCCGGCGCGCGAAGTCATCCAGCCCCACCCGCACCGCCCCGGAGGGGTAGACCTCCGCCCAGGTGTGCCCCCGGTGGAGGAACAGCCCCATCGGCAGAGCCAGCCCTTCTGCCATCCCCTGAATCCGGCGTAACGCCGGGAGGGACTCCGGCGCCCCCGCCCTCACCAGCCGCCTCCGCCTCGCCCTCTCGATCCCGGCGTCCACCGACACCAGGACGAGGATCGTCAACACCATGAAGATCGCAACCATGGCCTTTCCTCTCCTGTAGGAGCGGCCGGCCGGTCGCCCCTGCTGTGTCTTCACGTCAGAAAAAACGCCCTCGTCAGCTCCTGCCACCGCTCCTCGCCCAGCTCGTTCATCACGTCCTCCACCGGCTCCCCGCCGTCCTGATAGGCCAGCCCGACCCGGTTGTGCACCCTGAACCGCAGGGACCTTGCCGCCGTGCCCATCCAGGCGCTCACCGCGCCCGGAGGGATCAGGTTGTTGATGCCCTGTTTCAGGTCCGGAGTCCGCACCGAGAACAGCCACCCCCTGCCGTAGGGGTCTTCATGGATCGCCCCGGGGTTCTCCGCCAGATCGCGGTTCACGTCCACGACCTCCCCCTCCACCGGAGAGACCATCTGCGCCCGGAGGCCGTTGCGGTGCACCGTGAACCCCGGCGCGCCCTGCCGCACCCATTCCCCCACCTTCGGGAGTTCGACCCGGCTGATGCGGCCCACCAGCCGCCGCGCGAAGTCGTCCATCCCCACGCGCACCGTCTCCACGTCCTCCACCCACACCCAGGTGTGTCCCGGGTGATACTTCAGCCCTGCTGGAAGCCGGTAGCCTTCGACCACGGGGACCGCCTCGAACGTGACCGGGACCCGCTTTCTCACGACCTGCGGCTCGGAGACCACCCCTCGCTCGCGCCGGTTCAGCCAGTAGTCCACGGCGATGCACAGCGCAAACGTCAGGAGTACCATCAGGACGACCATCGTTGCCACCTTCTTTCGGGTCTTGGAGTTTGGGCCTTGGAACTCTGAAATCCGATGACCTCTCTCACCCTGAAGGTATTGCAACCGATGTGCCGACCTCTCTCCTCTCCCCCGTTTATTTTTTAATAATCAGAACTGTCGAGTTCATAACGACTTACGGAAGATCACAGAAATTTTTCAACAGCCCTGTTGAAAAACGCGGCGCGCCCTGCGTTGACTTTCTCCACACCCCCTGTGCCCAGGCGCCCCCTTCCATCGTCGAATTTATGACCATGACCTTGTTTTCTCTTGTGCTATGAGACGTGTTGAAAAACTCAGCGGCGAAATGTCCTGGATCGTTGAAAACCTCTACACGCGGTTATGAGATCCGCTTCTCCATCACCGCCTTGAGAATGTCCATCGTGCTCACGATCCCGGCCAGCCGGTCCCCATTCAGAATGATCACCCGGTGGATTCGGTGAGAATACATGAGGCCCGCCAGCTCCGCGATCGGCGTGTCCTGCTGGGCCGTGATGGCCCCGCGAGACATGATGTCCCCCACCCGCCGGTCCCCGACCTCCTCCGGCGCGAGCCCCTCCCACAGGGCGTCCCCGCGCTCCTCGATCTGCCTGTGGTAGTCCGATCCCTGAACGGGTTCGTCCCCAAAGACCTCGTCGTGGAGGAGGATGTCCGACGCGGAGACCACCCCTACCAGCGCGCCCGCCGCGTCGAGCACGGGAGCGCCTGTGATCCGATGTTCGCTCAGCAGTTGCGAAAGCTCCTGGACCGTCATGTCCTCCACGGCGTAGATCACGTCAATGGTCATGATATCTTTCGCGCAGATGCCCATGGTCCCCTCTCCGCATCGTTTATCCTAAAAGCAGCGCCCTGGCGGACTGTCCCAGAATCTGGACGGCCTCCAGCCGCCTCAGGATTTCGGGGTCCTGCTGCCAGGGCGTCAATGGCGTCCGGCTGGGGATGCGCCTTACTATGTACCCGACGTCCCCCTTCTCCACGGTGATCGTGGCGTCCTTCAGAGGGTCCTCCACCCGCCATATCCGTTTGAAATAGACCTTCTGAGGCTCACGGGCGTAGACGTACAGCACCCCCTCCCGGTGCAGCTTCGACGCCTCCACACCTGCCTCCTTCCCGGCCCCCTCCTCGTCAGACCCCGCAAACAGCACCTCCGCCTGGAATCGCTTATTGGGGAGTTCAGGGCCGTGCGGCCTCTGCTCCCGCCCCTTGAACATCTGGTCCAGCGCCTGCCTCCGCTCCTCCAGGCGCTCCTGCCTCGGCGTCACGTAGTCGCTCACCTCCTTTGAGAGCTCCTTCTTGACCTCCTGAAGGGTGTGGACTCGCCCCCCCCCGGCCTTCCGCAACACCTTCTCCTCCAGGTCAGCCGTCTCCAGAGGACGGACCAGCTCCACGAGCACGCCCGGATAAAGGGTCCCGCCCACGCGCGCCTCCAGAGTCCCCCCCTCTTCTCCCCCCTCCCCCGTGTCGCCCTGCAGCATCTGCCCCAGATCGGCGACCTCCCGCTTGCCGTCCGCCACCTCCTGCTCCAGCCGGGCCTTCTGTTTGGCCGCCTGAAAGAACTGCACCAGAATCCGGCGCTCCACCGGCCCATTCGGCGGCCGCTTCTCCCCCTTCATCAGAGCCGCCCAGTACGGGCTCTTCTTGGCGTGCCGCTCCATGTCCCCCTGGTGCGCCTCCAGCCTCCCGACGAGCGCCTCCAGCGCCGCCTTCCGGCCCTGCAGGTCCGCCTTCAACCGCCCCTGCTTCTGCCCGGCCCGGTCCTCCTCGCCCACCCGGATGCGGGTGACGCTCCCCTCCGCGTCGCCCAGGTTCCCCGCCACCTGGAGGCGACGCCCGAACGAGACCACGCCCCCGGCTAAGTTCCCGTCCACCAGGACATCCTCCGCCGCGTCCAGCGCGGCCATGACGCTGTGCGTCTGGATCAGAATCGTGCCCGCCGAGGCGTTCCTGCCCAGGACCTCCCTGGCCCCGAACACCTCCTCCACCTCGATCTGAGACCTCTCCAGATGGTGCGCGATCCGCCGCCGCTCCGCCTCCTCCAGCCCCTCCACCTCCCCATCCAGGTACTCTGCCGGCAGCGGCCCCCCGGCCACCTGCCCCCTCACGAACAGGTTGCGGGCGCGCACGCGCGTGTCCCGGTCCAGCGCCCCCGCCTCCTGAACGCTCCCCACGAACACATCCTCGGTCGTGAAGACCCTGAAACCGCCCCGCACCCCCTTGCGCACCCAGAAATGGGTCGCGGCCACCCCCGACCTGGGCAGGTCCCCCGTGGCCGCGTTCACCTCCTCCGTCTCCACCTCCTGCACCACGCGAACGCGCCCCCGCGAGTCCTCCCGGTAGGCCCCCTCAATCGCGGCCACCAACTTCTCCCCGGCCACGGCGGTGTTCATCCCGGCCACGCCCTCCAGCGAGACCTCCCTGGGCGGGCGGTCCGGCGCCACCCGCTCCCCGCGCACATCGTACCCGTCCTGGCCCGCCCTGGGGGGATGCCGCACCACCAGGACCTCCCCCTCCTTCACCTGGTGCACCTTCCCCGATGCGCTGACCTGATCCGCCCTCCCCAGGGTGTGGAGCGGATGGCCGCCGGGGTTCATGGGATACTCCAGCCAGCCGTCCTCCCCCGGCTCAGGGGGTTGCCCCTCGGCCACCTTCCGGGTCGCCATGGCCCCCGACCCGGTCGCGGCGCGCTCCACGAACTCCTCCACCGCGGCGCGAATCGCCTCCTCCTGCACGCCGGAGGTGACCCCCTGCCGGGCGAGCTCCTCATCCACCTGCTTCCGGAGCGCCTCCCGGATCAGCCCCGCCTTCGCCCCGTCGCTCAGCAGCTTTGCCATGCGGGCGGGGTCGGCAGCCGCGATCCCCAGACCCGCGGCCAGCCCCCCCTGGTACACCGCCGCCTTCACCCGGCACGGCAGCCGCTCCCCGTCCAGGACGAGGTGGTCCACAGGGGCCCGCTCCGCGCCCTTCTCGGCCCCCTTATGTGGATCAGAGGTGTTCATAAAATCACTTCGCTACCTGCCCGACCGGACAGGTCTCCAGCCTTCAGGCAGGCCTCAGGGGCCCCCACCCCATCTGCCCCGCCACAACCAGCGCCAGCCCGATCAGCAGGACCGCATAAGACACCATCCGCACAATGCGGTCCCGCCTCTCACGCGCCTCCGACGGCGTCGGCCTTTTCTCCTCCATCGTTCCTCATCTCTCCGGTATATTTTAAGCCTTCTATGTCCAGAAGACAAGTCCACTTTCTGCCTTCCGCCTTCCGCCTTCCGCCTTCCGCCTTTCAGTGCCGCACCACCGTCAGCACCGGGCACGCCGCGTGGCGCATCAC
>CAYRZX010000069.1:0-23434 GCA_964428665.1 uncultured Gemmatimonas sp. | reverse complement strand
GGCGCGATCACCACGATCTTCGCCCCCCGCTCCATGCACTCGATGAACCAGTGGGAGTCGGTGAGCTTGTTCTCCACCAGGTTCTTCCCGTCCATGATGATCAGCTTGGAATAGCGCAGGTCGTTGAAGTCGCAGTCCGACGCCTGGAGCCCGTGCACCCAGGGGTGGCCCGGCGCCTGGTCCCCGTGCCAGGTGTAGTTCGACCAATTCCGCCCGGCCAGCGCCCTGTCGTGATCTACCCCTCGGACCCTGGCATCCAGAAGGGCCATCGAATTGTTCAGGCGGTACATCCCGTACTTCCCGATCACCCCCAGCAGCCCCATCCCCCCCCGCATCTTGATCGTGCGCGTCCCCGCGCCCCCGGCCGCCTCCACCATCTCCGGCTGGTAGCCCTGCGCCAGCAGCCGCCTCTTGCCCTCCTCCCCGCTGTAGCGCGTGGAGATGGCCACGAGCGCCTTTGCGATGTTCTGGAACGCGTCCTCCCACGAGATCTGCACGAACTCGTCCTGCCCCCGGCTGTCGAACATATACTTGCTCTTCAACTCAGGCGTCAACTCCGGGAACCCCGCGTCCGCCCACGCCTTCCACCCCTTGCGCACGATCGGGTGGCGCAGCCGGTAGGGCCCGTAGAGCACCCGGTGGAACGTGTAGCCCTTGGCGCACTGCCGGGGGTTCCAGTTGGACGTGGCGTGATTGCCGTAGAGATCTGCGTAGTCCTGGTAGTCGTAGGTGGCCCCCATGCGCGTCACGATGCCGTTCCGGACATAGGCCCGCACCCGGCACGCGTGCGTGTCGTTCGGCGAGCAGACCCAGTCGAAGAACCGGTCATACCGGTACTGGTCCCGGTAGACCCTCTCCCAGTCCCGGTCCACGGCCCCGGCCAGCGGGTTCTGGTCCGGGTCCGCCGAGGCCAGCAGGCGCAGCGGCGTCCCCAGCGTGCTCAGGGCCGCGCCCCCGGTCCCGATGCCGATCCAGCGCAGAAAGTCCCGCCGGGGCAAAATCAGTGACGAGTGATGAGTGCTGTAGCGCGGCGATTCATCGCCGCGAAATGACGAGTCAGACATGACAGTCTCTCCACATAACAGGTTTGTCAAAACGACAAGGGGCGCGACAGCAGGGCGGAACGCGACCTCACCCTGGGAGCGTTAGGCGGGGTGGGAAGGGCTAACCACCGGGGTTCAGGAGAGGCGTTAGGCCGCAGTGGAAACCTCTGGACGATCCGTCCTCTGGAGCAATGCCCTTGCGGCGCAGGGTGGTGGGTCGCGACCTCAACGGGAGCGACAGGTTGGGTGGCAGCCCCTCGCGGCGCCTGAGCGAGCGTCTTTCTTTGGTGCGACCTTTCTTGGACGAGCAAGAAAGGTCGCAATGCGGCACGGACCGCCTATCAAGGCGCTATTTTTAAATCTTGCCAGATCGTCACCGACTTCTTCCCATCCCGGTCCCCGGCGCTCCCATTCCAGACCGCGAAGGCCACGGATACCGTCGTCCCCGGCCTCAGCGTCACCGCATCCGGGCCGTTGGGCGCGAGCGCCCTCCGGAAGGTCACGCGGTAGGTGTCCATCCCGTAGGTCCCCGTCGCCTGCACCGCCTGGTCGATGCGGGGCCGGGCCTTCAGCGTCCCGAACCCCTGCGCGCGCAGGTCCTCCGCCGGACTCTTGCGCGTCGGGTCGGCCACGATGTTCCCCGCCCCCCACGCCGTCACGAACGTCGTGTCAGACTGCAGCGTCAGCGCGTGACGCATGGGCTGCTCCAGCGGCGAGCGGAGGAGGTTGGGGTAGGAGTCGATGCCGATGTGGGGGTAGACCTTTTCAAGGTCCTGGAACGCCGGCTCTAAGTCCGCCTGCCGCTCCGACTTCCACATCCAGATGTTCACGAACTCCCCCTTCGCCCCCATCGCGAAGAACGGCGGGTCGGGCGCCATCGAGAACTCCACCGCCGCCGCGTCCCGGAAGTCCTGAGGCCGCACGGCCGTCTGGTCCTGCGTCCCGTCCGCCCAGACCAGCAGCAGGGCGATCTCCTTCCCGTCGTGCAGCGCCCGCACCGTGACCTCCTCCGGCCGGTCCGTCCGCCACCACAGCGGCATCATGTGGATGTTCACGGGCCGGGCGCTGCGCCAGGCCCCGTCGTCCGGGTGTTCAGGGACCCTGGACACGCGCCTCGCCTCCATCTCGAACTTCCGCATCTCCACGCGCGCCCGCTGCTCGTCGCTCGACAGGGAGCGGACGTAGTGCGCCAGGTGCCAGGCGTCGTCCCCGTGCAGGTAGTCGCTCATCGGCATGGGCGTGCCGGGCAGCCCGGCCACGATCCGGCGGTAGACCGACTCCGGGACCGGGTCCCCTTTATAAACCCCGAGGGTCAGGTCGCGCGGGCGCGTGGGCAGCCCCTTCTCGTCGACCTGCTTCTGCTGACCGTCCCCCCTTGCCGTCCTCCCGTGGCAGCCCGCGCACCCGTCCGCGAACAGGGAGTCCGCGCGCGCCCGGGCCTCGGGCGTATAGGGCGGCTCAGGCGGGACGCGGAGCGCCCCCTCGCCGGGGAGCCCCTCCGCCCTGTTCGGCTCCTTGTCCGGGCGGACGGAGATCGGCGTCTCCGCAAACGTCTTGATGTAGTGCGCCAGGCCCCACCGCGTCCGCTCCGGCAGGTGCGCCCAGGAGGGCATGGCCGACCCCGGCATCCCCCGCGAGATCGTGCGGAAGAGGTCCTCGTCCGTGGGCGCGCTGTCCCACGTGGAGATCAGCCGGTACTTCGCGGTCACGAAGTCCCTCGGCCTCGGATACAGCAGGTAGGCCGCCTCCCCGTCCCCCCTCCCCTGAGGCCCGTGACAGGCGACGCACTGCCTCTCGTAGGTCGCCTTGCCCAGCGCCAGCAGCTCCGGCGTGGCGGGCAGGACCGCCGTCGGCGCCCAGGCCGCCGGAGCGGGCTGGCCGGAGATCGTGGCGACGTTCGACGCCCTGGCCACCGCAGCCGCAACCCCTGCGGACCGGGGCGACTCCCCATCACCGGTTGCGCAGACGGTCAGGAGCAACCCTGTTGCGACGCCGCAGGCCCGTGTCCAGAACCTTTTCATGAACCCCTCCTCTCCTGTACAACGCCTTCTACCCGTCCGCTTCTCGCTGTACAAGGGCATAGTTAAGCTTCCACCCAACTTGAAAACCCCCTCTGCCAAACGATAACCTCAAACAAAAGAGTATTTTATCTTTTTATTACCCAAAAAAAACAGGACATCCAAAAACCTCTGTCTACGCCTCTAACACATTCATCATATTGGGCCTCAGTACCCGCTCGGCCAGGCCATTCATCATCTCGGCCACGCTCCGATCGCCCAGCATCGTCTCGATCTCCCCCCGGATTCCCGCCCACCCCTCATGGAGGGGACACGGATGGTCCCCGGAGCACTCCGGCAGCCCCAGCACGCACCCCTTCAGCAGATCCGGCCCGTCGATGGCCTCCACCACCTCCCGCACCTTGATCTGGTTCGTCGGCCTGGCCAGGGCCACCCCTCCGTTCCGCCCCTTGTAAGAAACCAGCACCCCCGCCTTCACCATCTCCTGGACGATCTTGCCCAGAAAGTGAAACGGGATGCCGAGACGCCTGGCGATGTCCTTCACCAGGACAGGATGGGTGTCAGACCGGGTCGCCAGGAAGAGGACCGCCCGGACACCGTACGTGCAGGCGCGAGAAAGAAGCATATTGTTTCAGACCAGACAAAAGATAAAAAGGTCTTTTGTTCTAAATATAGGGATTTAGAATGCCGATGTCAATAGAAAAAATAATGTCGATGAAAAAAAAGCGGACCCTCATCTCGCAGATGAGAGAGAATCGGGCAGCGTTCGGATGTAGAGGATCACATTCTCAATTTCGTTCTTGTTCAGCACATCTTTCCACCTCGGCATCTCAGCGGACTTGCCCACAGAAGCCCCGCCTTTGCTGATGACCTCAAAGAGATGTTCATCCGACAGGACGCCCATGAATGAGCTATCAGCGTGATTTGCCGGGGGTGGGTTCAGGGTGAAACTGTGCAACCCGTCCCCTTCACCCGTCTCACCGTGACAGTTAGTGCAATAGGTCTGGTAGAGCCTCCCGCCGATGATTTCCCGACGGGTCGGTCTCACTTCACTCAAAGAAGCCAGCGCCTTGACCTTCTGGCCTGACCTGCAACCCGCCAGAAACAACAGGCACAGCGATGTGAAAAAAAGATTCCTGGTTTTCATTCTCAGATTTTGGGTTTGAAAAAAGTTTCAGTAACTCAAGAGATACTCTGTGATCATCAACGCCTCTTCACCAGAAAGGCCGAAATTGGGTTCAACGGTCGCCGGGTCGAGTGCCTTCGGGTTTTTTATCCAACGGAAAATCCAGCCGGCTGTCCTTCGCTCCCGGATGCTGGTATCTGAGGAGACCAGTTCAGGCCCCATTGTCCCACCTTCATAGTTGATCTGATGGCACGACTGACAGCGGTATTTCTCGTGATAGAGCCTACGCCCCTGTTCAACCCCTTCTTTGGAAAACTTCACATCCTTGAGGAAATCAGGCGGGACGTCGTTGTGGACGAGCGCCGTCTTCAGGTAGTTCACGAGAACGTCAACCTCTTGTTCCGAGAGGTTAAATTTTGGCATGCGCACAACCATGGTGGGCCGTAACGCCGTGGGGTTGCGCAAGAACGCTTTCATCCACTCGGCGTTTGCGCGACTTCCCTGATAGGAAAGGCCCGGGGCAAGCGTACTGCCTCGCCCGTTGATTTTATGGCACGTCAGGCAGTTCAAATCCGCAACCAGCCTGCCAAACGCTCCCGGCGGCGTGTAATCGCTTTCAGGCTGCCGTGGCCGAACGAGTTTATCCGGTGGACGCTCTTCGGTGAACCCCAGGAGAACCGCTGAAAGCGCCTTCGCCTCCCTTAGACCAAGCCCAAAGTTCGGCATCTTTAACCGAATCCTTTCCGTAGAAAAGGCTCTTGGATTCTGCAACTTCGCTTGAACCCACGCCTCTTTTGTTCGCGGCAAGTCGGTTGCGTCGCCGAAATCGAAGTTTTCAATGGGCTTGTCGCCAAAGAACGTAAGATCAGCTCCTACTTTTCCGCCCGCGGCTTCCTGTCCGACCGGGTCGTGGCAGCCGAGGCAACCGTACTCAATGACGAGTTTCTCACCCCGCTTGACCTCATCGGGCGAAAACGAAGGCGTTTCTTGATCGTCATCTGTTTCGACTTCGGCCAGGCTGCTGAGATAGGTGATGATGAGTAAAATCTCCCTGTCGTTGAAGCGATACCGTGGCATCTTTGTGTTCGGCTGGTATGCCCTTGGATTCTTGATCCAGTCGAAGAGCCAATCCAGGCGCACCTTGGCAGCAACCTTCCCAAGATCGGGTGCTATAGTGCCGCCGACGCCGTCAACCGAGTGGCAACTGATACATCGAGACACACGGAAGAGCGTTTCACCTTCTTGAGTTAGCCGTTTATCCAGAGTTCGCTTTGCAATGCGCGCCGGCCCCGGTTTGCTCTGGCTTGTCCCCAGAAGATAGGCTCGCACAGCCCGGGCCTCTTCATCGGAGAGTCGGAAGTTTGGCATCTTTGTCTTTGGCAGATAGTTCTTCGGGTTCAAAATCCATTGCAGCAACCAGGACGGCTTCACTTTTGCAGCAATGTGATTGAGCGGAGGTCCGATGTTTGGGACTTTCGCATAGCCTTCCACATGATGACAGCCAAGGCAACCGGATGTCTCGAGCAGCTTTCTCCCATCAGAAAGCGTAGGCGCTTCTGGAAAATCAACGCCCTCCTGGTGACACTTCCCACACAGACGCTCGCGAGCCCCCCCGACCAAGAGTGGATCGGGCCAGAACTCAACCTGTCCGTGCGCTGCCTTCACGGTAAGCGCAACGCCCTGTCCGCCGTGACACGGCGTGCAGCCGTATTTCTCAACGGGATGATATTCGATGATGTAGGAATGTCGGGCAAAGGGCTGTTTCTCGTTCTCAAACCCCGGCTGTTCAACGCCGAGATGGCACGTCGTGCATCGCTCAACGCGGGCAATCCTTCCGCCAAAACTGTTGGAGTCGAAATCCTGAAGAACAACCTGTTTTACCTCCATTGCCTTGCGGTTCACCATTTCAATTTTTCTCTGCCAGGCGTTGATGTCAGCCTTCAACGCCGTCAGGCTGTCTCTGAGACTTTCCGCACGGCCCTCGAACTCCCGAACTCGCCTTTCAGCGGCAGAGCGTCTTTCTTGAACGAAGACAATTTCCCGCGAACGCATCTCTTTTTCCCGTTCAAGTTCATCGAACTGCTGCCTCTTTCTTCCAGCAGGTTTTCCTTTATGGAGCGCGGATTTGTAGAGGTAGTAGACCTCGTCTGATTCGCTTCGAGTGAACTGGAGTTTTTGAGAGCGTTCGGAGAGATGCCGTTGAATTTCCTCCAGCTCTCTCACCGCCTTTCGGTACTCCTCACGCCGCAGCGCCGCTTCGGCGAATCTCAGTTTTTGCTCAAGAGAGGCGTATCTTGCCTGGACTTCTGGGGTACGGAATTTCTCCTCTGCTTTGTGAAATTCCGTTTTCGCTTTTTGCAACTCGAGTCTGTAGAATTCTCTCTGATATTTTTTCCACGGGCGCCGAACCCATACTTCATCCACCACCGCCCAGCCGGTCGCCAGCGCAAGAAGCAGAGCGGTGAGGAGGAAAACAGGCCCGTAGTTTCGCCCTTCGACCGGTGTGTTTCGACGTTTTTCTAAGAAGGTCATTGTCAGGCAATACCCCCTGTAAAACTCCCTCCGGGGGAACGATCCTTAATGTCGATCCGCTATCGTTCTCTCGGCGCCATCCGGATGCACTCCCACGGGCACTCCTTCGCGCACAGCGCACAGCCGAGGCAGAGGTCTTCAATGACCCGGCACACGTTGTGGTTGAACTCCGGGGCCGGGTTTCTCACAACGGCAATGCATTCCACCGGACAGAATTCGATGCAGACCTCGCAGCCCGTGCAGGTCTCCCCGTCGATGAGCGCAACGGGCTTCGGCTTTTTCTTGACGGTTGGGCGTTGCCTCAATCGCTCTGTCATACATTAAACCAGGGTGTCACCCAGACATACTTTATGTTGAAGGCGATTCGCAGAAACATCTTGAGGGGCAATGCCAGCATCGTCAACAAAAGAAACGCGACAATCGCATATCGCACAATGCCAAGGTCTTTCAGAAACTCAGGGCGTTTCCTCTTCAAATAGAGATAGAAGGGGACGCCAAGACAATAGTAGCCACTTACGGCTGCCCCGCCGAAGGCGGAAGACCAGAAGTGGGATCGCAGGCCAAACAGGTATGGAAGATCGACGTTGGTGATCGCCACAACTCGATGGACATCCCACTCCTCCCACGGAAAGAAAAAGTACCATCCCGGTCCGCGAAAAAATGTGCCGATGATGATCAACAGGACCCACAGGAGGTATCCAAAGCTGAAAATGAGAACTGCGAATTTCCTGTCGCGAAAGCTGTAGTATCCGCTTCCTTTGGGGTTGAGGTCGAGGTAGGGGATCGCCATCAAGCCGAGGACAATAAGCGTGGGAATCACCACACCGGCGATCCACGGGTCGAAATACACCAACATCTCTTGAAGGCCGAGAAAATACCACGGGGCCTTTGCGGGGTTGGGCGTCTTGCTCGGATTGGCGGGCTCCTCCAAAGGCGCGTCGATCGCGACCGACCATACCGTCAGCAGCAGCATGACGATGAGCGAGGCCAAAAATTCGATCCTGGTCAGGTAGGGCCAGCAGTGCACCTTGTCGATGTCCCTGTTGACGCCAAATCTATCGTTTTTCACCGCCTGGCTTATGCCGAGCCAGTAGTAGAACACGACCAAAAATAACATTCCAGCGATCGGAATGTTGTCGGGGCGCGTCAGGATGTGGACAAAGTGATCCATCTCATTCTTCCCTGTCGGGCGGCCTTGAAATCCCGCCGTCTTTTCTGACCCGCCAGAAGTGCACCATCATAAAAATGGCTGCGACCAGCGGAAGGGCGATGCAGTGCAACACGTAGAAGCGCAGCAGCGCCGGAGGGCCGACCTGTGTGCCGCCGAGGAGGAGAAATCTCACGTCGTTATCGGTCCTCACGCCGAGTTCAGGGCCGAACGGACCTTCGTGTCCCAGAAAAGGCGTTGCCCGCGCCATGTTCGTTCCGACTGTGATCGCCCACATCGCCAGTTGATCCCACGGCAGCAGGTAGCCTGTGAAAGAGAGAAGCAGCGTCAACACCAGCAGAATGACACCCACCGCCCAGTTGAACTCGCGCGGCGGTTTATACGAGCCGGTCAGAAAGACCCGCAGCATGTGCAGCCACACCGTGATCACCATCAGATGCGCTGCCCAGCGGTGCATGTTGCGGAGAAACATCCCAAACGGCACGTCGAACTCCAGGTATTTCATGTCGGCGTAAGCATATTCCGCCGTCGGACGATAGTAAAACATCAGTATGACACCGGTGACTGTGAGGACGGTGAACAACAGAAATGTGATGCCGCCCATCCCCCACGTGAAGCGGACCTCGGTGCCGTGGCGCCACACGGATGTAGGGTGGAGATGGAGGAAGACGTTGCTCACAATCTGGTGCATCCGGTTCGGCTTCGTGTCTTTGTAGCCGTGCCGAAAAATGGAGCGATAAAACTGTGAGCGTTTTATTTTCTCCCGGTAGCTCATCAAGGCACATTCCCTTCAAGTTTTCAGAAACGACCCTGGCTTCCCCCACTCACCCTTTTCAAAGAGAAACTTTGCGCTCTTATCGACCACCAACTGGCCGTTTTCGTCGAGGGTGACTTTCACCCGCTCCAGCGGACGGGGCGCCGGCCCCTCAAAGTTCACGCCGCTGCGGTGAAAACCACTCCCGTGACAGGGGCATTTAAACTTACTCTCTGTCTCCAGCCATCTCGGCGTACAGCCCAGATGCGTGCACACAGCGGACAGGGCATAGAACCCCTCCTCGTCGCGCACGACCCAGACCTTTTGCGACTTCAAGTACTTGGCGCTCACTTCGCCTGGGGCAAATTCATCGGGGAATCCGGCTCTAAAGACCGGCGAGGGCTCAAACAGAACTCTCGGAAAGAAGAACCTCAGCGTCCCAAGCGTTGCCATGAAGAGAAAGGCGAAAAAAGCCAGCCAGCCACTGAGGGAGTAAAAGTCTCGCCGCGTGACCCAGAGACCACGCGTCTTATCAATGGGGATCTCTTTCCGAACCGATACAATTCTTGATGCCTCCTCAGTCATTGAACTCTCCTCTGCCTGACAGCATCTCCCCGCTCTCATTCGTCCAGAAAGAAATCAACCGTGATCTGCCCCCGTTCGGGCGCTTCGATTTCTTTTATCTTCGGTCTCAATCTCTCGTGCCACGCGATGAGCCTGTGTTTTCCCGGCGGGACTTCGCTGATGGTGTAGACGCCGCGTCTGTCGGGCATCGCGTAGTAGGGGTTCTGAAGCACCAGGATGAAGCCGGACATTTCTGGATGCACGTTACACAGGATGGTGATAACGCCCGGCTTGTCAAAGACGAGTTTCTTGGTCACCCCCGCAGGATACGTTCCCAGGTTGAACTTCATGAGCTTGGACGGTGAGAACACGTTATGGCGCGTGGAGTCGCTGTTCGGGAAGTCAATCGTCGTCCCGGCGAGAATGGGAAGGATGTGGGGAACGAACGTCATCCGAACCTGGTCGAGAATAACGGGCTTCGCAGGGGGAGAGAACGTCTTCCCCTCAACTCTCTCAATATATACGACCACGTTCTCCAGACCTTTCCCGCCGAGGACCTTGACCGTCCCCTTGACGTCACCCGCGCCAACCACCTTCGTTAAGAATAAGATTGCGACTACTGCGAGCGCCGTTGCCTTCAGCGGATTCATTTTCATGCCCTTATCTCCTCTTAGCGTGCGATAAGGAATGAGTAAGCGTTCAACTCTCAGCAAAGAGAACCGAACGCTCACCTGTTCAGAGTTAGAATACAACCATCGTGTTGGCGCGGAAGAGTCTGAAGGCCCTCTTCTCGGTCGGGTCTCTCACGACGCCTCCGACCGTCCGCTTCTGGTCCACGCGGAACCTGCCCTCGAGGCTGAAACGAATGTTGGCGCGGTGGAGAATGGTCAGGTTGGGGTTGATCTCCCAGTATTTGTCTCGATCGTCGTCAACCAGCTTCGACTGCGCGTGGTTCACGCGGAACACGCCGATCAGCCAGGGGTATAAGATGGCGTCCACCTCCCCGAAGTAGGCGGTATGTTTGAGCTTCTTGTCGTCACCAAAGGGGTTTTCATCGTCGCCGAAGATCACCCCTCCTGTCAACTCAAGCCGCTCGTAACCGGCGCGGAGATCGAAGCCAAACCGGTTGAACTCATTGTCCCACTTCTTGGAGGTGGTTGTCGTCTTGATCTTGAACTTCGTCGGGTCGCCTTTGCTCCCGGTTGTATCAATCGCCTGTGCCGTTGCGCTCGTAGACTTCTTGAATTGCCCATTGTAGGCGTACACCCCCACCGTCACGGCGTTGTCAACCCAGTTGTTGACCTCCTTGAGCTCGACAGGGGCGCCCTTGCCGTCTAACCCCATCCCGCCGACTTTGACGGCGACGCGCGCAAAGACGTCCTTGCGGTCCTTGAAGGGCACGGTCTTCCCCTCGCCGTTCACCAGGCCGAACGCGTACTCAAACCTGCTCCCCAGGATGCCGTTAAGTTCAACGCCCGCCTGATTGTCTCGGGGCCGCCAGTCCGAGGCCCTATAATCGATCGTCAGCGGACGGTCGAGCGTGATGCGGTTGGCCTGCATGTAGCCGCTTGTGATGCCGGGTTCGAAGCGGCCAACCTTGATATTGAAGGCGTCTCTTCGACCGAGGACGTCGTTGAATTGGAAAAAGAACCTCTGTAACCCCACCGCATCTCTCCCCGATTCGTAGGCAATCCACTCACCAAATGCCCCAAGATACTCTCCAAAGGACATTCCGATGAGCAGTTCGAGTTCGTGCGGCATGTCGAACCCGAACCTCTCTCCGCCGGGCTTCAACCGGTCATAGACAGCGCGCGTGTGAACATACGCCGCAAGCGGAAAGTTCTCCGGGATCACGCCGGGCCATACGGCTTTGGGGAACGCCTCCTTCCAGCCCTCCGCGCCCAGGCTGACCGGGTCCTGTTTGATCAACTGCGCGTCCCCCTTCGGAAGCACATATCCATTGCGCCGAAACGCCTCGCCAAAGGCGTTCCGCTTCGGGACGGCGATGTGACACGTGGTGCAGCTCGTTTTGTACTTCCTGGCGAACGATGGAATCGCCTCGCTCCGGTCCCACCCCGTCAGAACGGCGACGGCGATCAACAGGAGCGCCCCCAATGCGGACAAAAAAGTCTTCCTCATCTCACCCTCCTCGTGTGTTGTGTGAACTCGCACCCGCCCTTTTCACGAACGACATCCCCAGCGCTTCTCACGACTCTGCGAGCCATCTTCGACTGCGCGGCAGAAAAACCGCCACTCTGCTCAGATTGCGTGTCTCATCAGGACGAGGATACGCAAAAAGCGTGCTCGGCCTATGTCCCCGATAAGGGCGCACTCCTGAATTCCATAACATCCTGTTCTGTCAAAGGATAGGACTATAAAAGGGGAGGCCGGCTATGAGGGCTGTGTCACACGGGCGAGACAATAGGTTGGGTCACGAGAGGGGAGGGATCGACAGAGAGGGGGAATCCGCGAGAGACTGCGATCGGGTCACAATGTTGTGACAGATGGGAGGCTGATTTACAAGGATGTGACACCCTCTGACCTTGTGGCTCAGGGGCAAGGTTGCTCAAAGGGGGGCGAAAAGGTCAGGATCGAAACTCCTCAGGGGTGAGGGTGTGCTTCTTCAGCAGACGGTAGAGCGTCCCTCTCGGGAGCTGCGCTTCACGTGCGGCCCGGGAGACGTCCCCCTGACAGGCATGGAGCAGGTTGACCAGATACTCCTGCTCAAACGCCGCCATACGCTGCGCCCGGAGGTGGAAAAACCCTCCACGCCCTGCGGTGGGTCGATCCCCCGCCTGGATTACGACCTCATCGGGCAGGTCGTCCAGGGAAAGCACCTTCTGGCGGGTCATGGCGATAGCTCGTTTGAGGACATTCTGGAGTTCGCGCACGTTTCCGGGCCAGGGGTAGCGGGGTAAGACCTCCATGACCTCCGGGTCCAGGTTCACCGGGTCTTTTCCCATCTCCCGGACGTAGCGAGCGACGAAGTGCGCAATCAGGAGGGGGATGTCCTCCTCCCGCTCCCGCAGCGGGGGGAGCTCGATGCGCACCACGTTGATCCGGTAGTAGAACTCGCTTCGGAATCGCCCCCCCCGGATTTCGTCGCGCAGGTCGCGGGCGGTGGCAGCGACAACCCGGACGTCCACGCCGATCTCCTCCTTTCCCCCCACGCGTCGGATCTTTCGTTCCTGCAGGACGCGGAGGAGCTTGGACTGGAGCTGTAAGGGGAGATCGCCGATCTCATCGAGGAAAAAGGTGCCCTTGTTGGCAAACTCGAGAAGCCCCAGACTCCGTGTGTGGGCCCCTGTGAAGGCCCCTCGCTCGTGGCCGAAGAACTCGGACTCGAGCAGGTCCTCAGGAACGGCTCCGCAGTCCACGGGCACGAAGGGACCGTCTTTTCGGCGGCTGCGCCTGTGGATGCTGCGCGCGACCAGCTCCTTGCCCGTCCCGGTCTCGCCGACGATCAGGACGTCGGCGTCGGTCTCGGCGACCCGCTGAATGGTCTCGAACACCGCCTGCATCGCCGCGCTCTTTCCGACGATCTCATCGAATGAGTAGACCCGCTCCACCTGTCGCCGAAGCAGTCGATGTTCTTCTCGAAGGTGCTTCTCCTCCAGCAGGCGGCGCACTGTAGCCCGGAGGTCGTCGGGAAGAAAAGGTTTGATGATGTAGTCCGCCGCCCCAAGTTTCATGCTCTCGACAGCGGTCTCCACGCTCGGGAAAGCGGTGAGCATGAGGACCGGCAGGTTCGGGTCGTGCTGGCGCGCAACCCGGAGGACCTCCACCCCATTCAAGCCGGGCATCCGAATGTCCGCGATCACGAGGTCGAAACCCTCTGAGGCGAGATGCTCGGCGGCTCGGCGGCTGTTTTGCTCCAGGATGATTTCGATATCCGGCAGTTTACTCAGCGTATCTGCGCAGACCTCGAGCATGCCTTCTTCGTCGTCCACGACGAGGATACGCGCTTTAGCCATGCGCTACCTCCTCCCCGTCGTCCCCGGTCTCAACGGGCAGTTTCACCGCGAAACGGGCGCCCTGTCCGGGGGCGCGGTCCACAGTGATCTCCCCCCCGTGACTCCGGACGAGGCCGAGACAAATGGAGAGGCCAAGGCCGGTTCCGTGCCCTTCCTCCTTCGTGGTGAAGAAGGGCTCGAAGATCCTCTCTCGGGTCTCCTCCGGGATTCCGACCCCTGTGTCCTCCACGATCACCGCGACGCACGGCCTTCCGTCGGAGAGCCACACCTGGTCACAGAGCGTCGAAACGGTGAGTCGTCCGCCGTCCGGCATGGCGTCCAGTGCGTTGAGAAACAGGTTCAGGAAGACCTGCTCCATCTCGCTGACGTTGGCCTGCACCGTAGGCGCCTGAGCGGCGAGACGCTCCTCGATCTCGACCCCGCCCGTCCTGGCGCGCTGTTGGACGATGGCCAGGGATCGCTGAATCGGGACCCGGACGTCCAGGCGCGTGCGAGTGAGCGCCGCCGTCCGACAGTAGGAGAGGAGACCGTGGGCGATGCTGGCGACCCGGTCTGAGAGATCGACGATCTTCCTCAACTCCTCGCTGATCTTCTCCGACATGTCCTCTCCGTAGTCCGACAGGAGGAGCCGGGCCTTTGCGCTGATGATCGCAATCGGGTTATTCACCTCGTGGGCGACGTGTCCTGCGAGTTCGCCGATAGCCGCCATCTTCCCGGCCTGCATGAGCAGGGCTTGGGCACGCTTCTGTTGTGTGACGTCCGTGATCACCTCCAGGACGCGCTCGACCCTGCCGTTGGCACAGATCGGAATGGCCACGCGCTCGAGGTAGCAGACGTCCCCCTCCCGGCCGACCACCTGGCTCACGTCCGCGACGATCTGTCCGGACTGCAATGCCCTCCTTGCCGAACAGTTGGAACACGCATCCTCGTCCCAAAGCAGTTCATAGCACTTCATCCCCCTCACCCGATCCAGGGCGTGGCCGGTGATCCGCTCGAACGCGGCGCTGGCCGACCGGACGGTCAGGTCGGGGTCCAGCATGACGAAGGCGCTGGGCACATTGTCCAGGACGGCCTGCAGCCGCCCCTTCTCCTCGGACAGCTCGCGGGTGCGCGCGGCGACCAGGGCCTCCAGCTCGAACTCGTGCCTCCGGATGCGCGCCTCCCGGTCCTGAAGAGACTCCGCCATCCGGTTGAACGCCTCGGCCAAACGCTCGATCTCGTCGTAGGTCCCCGTGCTCAGCCGGTGCCCGAAGTCCCCCGCAGCGACGACCTCCGCCCCCTCCTGAAGCCTCCGGATGGGCCGCGTGAACTGGACGGTCGCAAAGTAGGCCAGAACCGCCGACGACCCCACGAACAGGATGAAGAAGACGAAGAAGAACCGCTTGAAGGAGGCGACCGGGGCAAAAATGGCCGTCTTGGAGACGCTCTCGAAGACGGTGTAAAAAGGACTGCGGTTCATAAGGGGGGCGTAGGCGATCACCGACTCACTGGTGGAGACGATGCCCGCCTCTCCCGACAGGATGGGGGCGGCCACCTCCGGCGGGTAGTCGCGCGGGAGAGTATCTTCGCGGCGGGAGGCCAGAAGTTTGCTCCACTCCCGCTTCTTGTCCGGATGATAAAGATAATAGCCCTCCTGACTCACCAGGATGATCTTTCCCCCCAGGCTGGAATGGGACCGCTCGACGACCCGGAAGAGGTCCCGGGCGAACACGTCGGCCACGACGATGCCGGCAAAGTCTCCGGACCGCCCGAAGACTGGCAGGGCATAGCTGATCGCCGCGACCAATTCCCTATCCCCGGTCAACTCCACAGGCGCTACGGCGAACTGTCCCGGCCTGAGACCTTCGATCAGATGGAAATAGTAAGGCGCCCCGGTCCAATCCGGCTCCTCCTGGGGCAGGGCCGCGTAGCCGTCGCCCTGCCAGCGCACCTTCATCACAACCCGCCCCGTGCGATCGGCGCACCAGATCTGATAATAGACGCCCTTGGCCTGCGCAAAGACCGCGATGTGGTCCGCGACGGTCTGACGCAACGCCCTGTCCCCCCCACCCCCCACCAGGGTTAAGAGCGCGGGCGACCGGCTCAGGAACCGGACGTCCCCCTCCACCCCGCTCAGGAACGTCGCTGTCCGCTCCCGAATCGTCAGCACCTCGTGCTCCAGGTGCAGGAGCTGGCTATCTTGGAGGGAGCGGGTATGCATCCGGATGGCGTAGAGGCCGACGATCAACAGCGGAAGCATGGCGATCCCCACGAAGGCGACCGTCAGCTTGGCCCGGATGTTAAGCTTCAGAATTCGATTGAGATCGATCATCCTCAGACCTGACCGTATTTTGAACGGACCGGGATCGTTCCATCAGCCGTTTGAAAGAATCTGGCAGGCGGACGCCTGCGCTACAGCTCCATCTCCGCCCTCACCACCTGCTCCTCGGGCACGTGCCGGAGCCGGAAGCCGAGCCGCTCGGAGACGCGCTGCATGTCGCGGTTTTCGGGGAGGATGCTGGCCGTGATGCGCCGGAGGCCCTCGTCGCGCCCGACCCGCAGGAGCATCCGCAGCAGCTCGGTGCCCAGCCCCCGGCCCTGGAACGCGTCGCTGATCAGAATGGCGAACTCCGCCTCATCCGCCCCGCGCAGCTTGGTCAGCCGGCCCACGCCCACGACCTCGCGCTCCCCCGTCTCCGGGTTTTTGCGCTCCCCCACCAGCGCCATCTCCCGGTCGTAGTCGATGAAACAGATCCGCGTCAGCCGCTCGTGGGAGACCCGCTGGCTCAGCTTCATCGCGTGGAAATAGCGAAAGTAGACGCTCCGCTCCGACAGGGTCTCGTGAAACTTGACGATCAGCGGCTCGTCCTCCGGCCGGATGGGCCGAAGGGTGACGCTGGCGCCGTCCTTCATGGTCCACGACTGGATGTACTGGATCGGATAGGGACGGATGGGGGGCCGGGGCAGATCCCCCTCCTCCACCTCCGGCCCGTGCGCGACCACGCGCGCGTCCAGGGCGAGCAACCGTTCCGGAGAGGCCAGCAGGGGGTTGATGTCGATCTCCTTGATCCAGCGCTGTTCAGCCGCGAGCTGGCTGAACCGGACCAGGACCTGCTCCAGCGCCGCGAGGTCCACCGCCTTTCGCCCCCGGACGCCCTGAAGCGCCCGGAAGATGCGGGTCTGCTCCATCATCCGCCTGGCCAGCGTGGTGTTGAGGGGCGGGAGCGCCAGCGCCCGGTCCCGGAACACCTCCACGAGCTGCCCGCCCGACCCGAACAGCAGCACCGGCCCGAACTGCGGGTCCAGGCTGCTCCCCACGATCAGCTCGTAGCCGTCCAGCTTGACCATCGGCTGCACCGTCACCCCTAAGAAGTGCCCGGCCCCGGCCCGCTCCCGCACCGAGGCCTCGATCCCCCGGAAGGCCTCGCGCACCGCCCCGGCGTCGCACAGGTTCAGCCGCACCCCCCCCACGTCGGTCTTGTGCGTGAGGGTCTCGGAGAAGAGCTTGAGCACCACCGGGTAGCCGATCCCCTCCGCGCACCGCACGGCGTCCGCCTCGTCCAGCGCGACCCGCGTCTCCACCGTCGGGATGCCGTACGCGGCCAGGAGCTGCTTGGACTCCACCTCCGTCAGGATCGTCCGGCCGGACCTGCGAACCGCCTGAATCATCTCCTCGGCCCGCGCCCGGTCCGGCGCCCTCTCGTCCGCGTCCCCCGCCAGCGCAGGGGTCTCGTAGAGGCTCCGCAGGTTGTAGGAGTAGCGCCACATGTAGGTGAACACGCGCGCGGCCGTGTCCGGGTAGGGGAAGCTCGGGATGTTCGCGCGGTTCAGGATCATCTCCCCCGCCGCCACGTTGGCCCCCCCCATCCAGCTCGCCAGGACCGGCTTGCCCGTGGACTTCGCGTAGGGCTTCAGCCGCTCGGCGGTCTGCGTCGGGTCGGTCATGTCCTGCGGCGTCAGGACCACCAGCAGACCGTCGCTGTTCGGGTCCTGCGCCGCGATCTCCAGCGACTTCGCGTAGCGCTCCGGGTCCGCGTCCCCTAAAATGTCGATCGGATTGTTGTGGCTCCAGTGGGGCGGGAGGAGCCCGTTGAGCGCCTCCACCGTCCCCTCCGAGGGCCTCGCCAGCTCCCCCCCGCCGGTGATCAGCGCGTCCGTGGCCAGCACCCCCGGCCCCCCCGCGTTGGTCAGGATCGTCAGGCGCGGCCCCCTGGGCCTCGGCTGCTTGGCCAGCACCTCGGCCATGTAGAACAGCTCCGCGATGGTGTTGACGCGCAGGGCACCGCACCGCCGGAAGGCCGCGTCCAGGGCGTCGTCGCTGCCCGTGAGCGCCCCGGTGTGCGAGGCCGCCGCCTGCGCCGCCTGCGCCGTGCGCCCGGCCTTGATCACGATGATCGGCTTGGTCAGCGCCACCTCCCGCGCCGCCGACAGGAACGCCCGCGCGTCCCCGATGGACTCCATGTAGATGACGATGCTCTGCGTGCGCGCGTCGTCCCCCAGATAGTCGATCAGGTCCCCCCACCCCACGTCCACCATCGACCCCACGGAGATGAAGTGGCTGAACCCCACCTCCGTGCGGAAGCTCCAGTCCAGAATGGCCGTGCAGAGCGCCCCGCTCTGGCTGATGAACCCCACGTTGCCCGGCCGGGCCACGGCGCTCGCGAACGTGGCGTTGAGGCCCGTGATCGGGCTCATCACGCCCAGGCAGTTGGGGCCGATCACCCGCACGCGGCCCCGCCGCGCCTGCGCCAGGATCTGGCGCTCCATCTCCACCCCCTCCGCCCCGCACTCCTTGAAGCCCGCCGAGATCACGATCGCCCCCTTCACGCCCGCGTCCGCGCACTCCCCGATGATCCCCGGCACCGTGGCCGCCGGCGTCACCACCACCGCCAGGTCCGCCGGCTCGGGCAGGGCCCCCACGCTCGGATACGCCTTGATCCCCAGCACGCTGGGCCGCTTCGGGTTGACCGGGAACACCGTCCCGCCAAAGGGGTTGCTGATCAGATTCCAGAGAATCGTGCGCCCGACGCTGCCGGCCTTCTCGGTCGCCCCGATCACGGCCACGCGGCTCGGCCTGAAGATCGCGTCCAGGGACCGGCGCTCGGAGTGCAGCATATCGTGGGCGGAGTCAGCGATGGGTTCCATAGCGATGCTCCTTCTAATTTATCTAACTTTTTGAAAGAAGTCGTTAAGCCGCCCCCACCCCTCACATGAAGGTAACTCAAAAAAGAAGAGACGCAACCCCTGTGCCAGCGCGCAGGAGGGTGCGCGTCCACAGCCGGAAACGCCTGTTAAAGTTTAAATAATAACGAATTAATGGAAAAGGAGGGAAAAGGCTCAGAGGGGAGGGGAGGATAAATCTGGGGCGCGTCTGTCACACCGCGTCGGGCGTCTGTCCCAGGAGGAAGATCGTCCTGTTGCACGAGGCACTGTCCGCTACCGGACACCATGTGTATCGCCAGCGGACACTTTTTGGAGGGACATTCACGGCGCTTTTTTGTAAGTTATTGAAAAACAGTATTGGCACACATGTTGCGTATATTTAGACCCAACCCCCCATCTCCCTTCCCGAAACGGGAAGGGGGAGCAGGTTGTTCATTACTGACGAAAAATGCGAGACAAACTTTCTTCCCTCCCCGTGTCGGGGAGGGACCGAGGGAGGGGTCATGTTAAGAAACTACCTGACCGTCGCGATCCGAAACCTGATGCGGCAGAAGCTCTACGCCTTTATCAACCTCTTCGGCCTGGCGCTGGGCATCGCCTGCTGCCTGCTCATGGCCCTGTTCGTCAAGCACGAGTGGTCCTACGACCGGTTTCATCAGAACAAGGACCGGATTTACCGGCTGCTGACGCGCGAGGTCAAACCGAACGCCGACGTGAAAATCAGGTCGCTGCATCCCCTGTCCGTCGTGGAGCCGCTGGTCAAGACGTTTCCCGGCATCGTGCGCGTGAGCGGGTTCATGGCGTCCACAGCCCGCATCTCCGGCGGCGATCACACCTTCTCCGAGCGTTTCGGCGAAGTACACGCCGACTTTCTCAGGATGTTCAACTTCCCCCTGCTGGCGGGGGACGCCGAGACCGCGCTGGCGCAGCCCGACGCCGTGGTCATCAGCGAGCCGACGGCGCGAAAGTTCTTCGGCGAATTGCAGCCGGGTTACGGCAACGTCCTGGGCCGGACCCTGACGTTCCACGGGCGCAAGGACGAAACCTTCGTGATCACGGGCGTCATGAAGGATGTGCCAAACAATTCCAGTCTCCGGTTCGACTTTCTGATCCCTATTTCGCACTGGGAGAACTATGGAAGAAACGTCGACAACGACAGTTTTACCTCCGTTTACGTTCAGCTTTCCAAAGCGCAGGACGCTGCGGCGCTCGAAGCCGCGCTTCCGACATTTGCCAAGACGTATCGGGCGGACCGGGTTCAGACCCTCCTGAAGAACAACCTTATTCGCAATACACCCGACGGATACACGTTGCGCCTGCAACCCCTGACGGAGGTCTACTGGAACCCCCTTTCAGATAATCCCTACGAAGAACAGGGCAACCCGTTTGCCGCCTATCTGCTGTCGAGCATCGCCGCGCTGGTCCTGCTGATCGCGTGCAGCAACTTCACGACCCTCTCCATCGGCCGCTCCACCAGCCGGGCGCGGGAGGTGGGCATCCGAAAGGTGGTGGGCGCGCATCGCGGGCAATTGATGGGACAGTTCTGGGGCGAGGCGATCCTGTTGAGCTTTCTGTCGCTCGGCCTGGGCCTTGCGCTGGCCGAACTTTTTCTGCCGGTTTTCAACGGATTGATCCAGAGACAACTGCATATCGCGTATTTCAAGGACGGCCTGTTCCTGCTGATCGCCGTGGGCATGATGGTGGCCGTCGGCCTGGTGGCGGGCAGCTATCCGGCGCTGGTGTTGTCGCGGTTTCAGCCGGTGAACGCCCTGAAGGGACAGACACGCATCGGCGGGCGCAGCCACATCACGCGCGCCCTGGTGGTGTTGCAATACGCCGCGTCCATTGCGCTGATGATCTGCACAGGTATTATCGTGAAACAGCAGCACTATATGCGGACCAAAGACCTGGGCTTTGATAAAGAACAGATCGTCATTGTCAAAGTACCCGGATGGACATGGGAGGCGGTGGAACAGATTGCAGAGCGATACAAACAGGCCGTTTTGACACACAGCCAGATCGTCGGCGCAACGATCAGTGACCGTTCTTTCACAAGCGGTTCGGCCAACTCGATCTACCAGAAGCCAGAGGGTTCAAAGGTCAGGCTGCGCCACCTCCGCATCGATACCGACTATGTCAAGACAATGGATTTGACGCTTCTCGAAGGGCGGAACTTCTCAAACGACCATCCCACCGACCGCACCCAGGCCATCCTGGTCAACGAGGCGCTGGTCAGGGCCGTTGGTCTGTCCAATCCGGTCGGCGTATCTCTGAAAGGCTTTAGAACGAGAAATGTGGAAAATCCTATCATCATCGGCGTGGTGCGCGACTTTCACACCGGTCCCCTTTACGAACCCATTCCGCCGCTGGTGATGCAGATGGCGTATTCCTTCGGAGCGCCTGCTATTTTAATCCGCATCCACCCGGACGACGTTCCCGGCACGCTTGCGTTTTTGAAAAAGACGTGGGAACAGGTCGCGCCCGGCCGGGAGTTCAACCCGTCGTTTCTGGATGATAACCTGGACAACCAGTACCGGAACGAGGAACGCTGGCAACGCGTACTCAGCTATTCCTCATTCTTCGCCGTCGCCATCTCCTGCCTCGGCCTGTTCGGCCTCGCCTCCCTCGCCGTTGCGCGGCGCACCAAAGAGATCGGCATCCGCAAGGTCCTGGGCGCGACGACGCCAAGTCTCGTGGGCCTGCTGTCCAGAGACTTTGTGGCGCTCCTGATCGCCGCCAACCTGATCGCCTGGCCGGTGGCCTACTGGGCAGCGCGCCGGTGGCTGGAAACCTTCGCCTACCGGATCGAGCCGGGCGCGGGCGTGTTCGCGCTGAGCGGGCTGCTGGCGCTGACGGTCGCCCTGCTGACGATCAGCCTGCAGACGCTCAAGGCCGCGCGGGCGAACCCGGTGGATGCGCTGCGGTATGAGTAGGAACGAGCGGAGGAGAGGCGTTTAATGTTCCGCACCTTTAACGCATCACCTCTTCGTGGTACCAGTCGTAGTGCGCCACCGGGATGTCGTCCCCGATGGAGTGCGTCCCGATGACCACCCCCCCCTCCCGCCCGGCCTCCAGGATCTTCTGCGTCTCCCCCACAATCTCCCCCCGCGTCCCCCGGGGCAGCACCTGGGCGTTGCACATCCCCCCGATGAACGCCAGCCGCTCGCCGTATTGCTTCTTGAGCTGCACCAGGTCCATCGACGCCCTCGGCTCCACCGGGTTGATCCCGTCGATCCCGGCGTCGATCAGCATGTCCAGCAGCGGCCCGATGTTCCCATCGCTGTGCATGATGACCTTTTTCGCCCCGGCCCCCTTGAACGCCCGCACCATTCTCCGGTAGCCCGGCAGAAAGACCCGCTCGAAGCTCGCCGGGGAGACCATCGGGTTGTGGTTGTAGGCGATGTCGTCGTAGACCCAGATGCCCGTGTCGTACATGTCCCCCCGCCGCAGGGACTCCAGCCCGACCCCCGTCAGAAAGTCCGCCATCCGGTCGGCCAGCGCCTTTGCGAACTCGGGGTCCCCCGCGATGTCCATCAGAAACTGCTCCTCCCCCCGGATGAACGTCGTCCGCAGGTACGGCCCCCCCACCTTGCAGAAGCAGCACCGTCTGGGCCGGTTCTCCGCCACGACCTTCAGAAACCCCTCGTAGCGGCTGTCCGCCTCCACCGGGTCGAACGGATTTCGGTCCAGGTCCTCCGGCCTCTTGATGGGATTTTCCAGGTACTCGCTGAAGAACGCCCCCTTGACGGACCGGACCAGCCGCCCGTACCCGTCCCACGCCAGCGTCTCCTCCGCGTCGTCCTTCAGCGTCGCCTTGCGCGACGGGTAGGGCGTCTCGTCCGCCACGCAGATCGCGATGTCGATCCCGTAGTAGTCCGTGATCGAGACGGACGCATCCAGCCCCTTCTCCTGCCGCCACCGCTGCGCGAACCCGGCCCAGAACCCGTCGAAGACCGGCACCCGATCCGGCCTGCGATGCTCTATGGCGGCCATCACCCGCTCTTTGGAGGTCATAGTATCGGATACCTTCCTCTCTCCTTCGCGTAATCCACCACCCTCACCAGCGTGTCGGGGTTCACCCCCGCATACGTCTCCCCGCCCACGGCCAGAGCGAACCCGCCCCCCGGAGCGCCGACCCGAATCGCCCGGTCCACCGCCGGCCTGGCCTCCTCGAACCCCCCGTACAGGTCCCGGCAGTTCAGCCCCCCGGAGAAGAACACCTTCCCCCCCAGGTCCCGCTTGGCGTTGGCGATGTCGCTGAACCCCCCCATGTCCATCGACGTCAGCCGCATCACGTCCACGTAGGTCTTGAAGTGGTGGTCGTTCGGCCCGTCCGCGTGAAGGTACCGGTCCTCCTTCCCGTATCGCTCGTAAATGGCCGCGTTGTAGGGCATCACGAATTCTCGGTACATCCCGTCCGACACGAACGCCGAGTTGTCGTCCGCCAGCCCGATGCCCGTCGTCTTCCTCCCGAAGTACTGGTCCCGGTAGTCCTGCAGCCGGAAGAACGTCTCCAGCAGCCTGTCGAACAGCCGACGGATCAGCGCCGGGTCGTCGTACATCATCGCATAGACCATGTCCACCGGCGCGACGGCGCACGCCGCCGACAGGGGCGGATGGATCTGCAATCCTCCCCCGACCGACACCTTCAAGCCCAGCCGCTCCACCCTTGCCTTTCGCTCCTCGTAGAGCCGGTAGACCCGCTGGATGCCGGGGTGCGTCGCCGGGTCCGGGACCCTCAGCGCCTCGATCTTCTCCGGCGTGTCCAGCGCGTGCTGCACCCAGGGCGACGTCTGGTCCGGACGTTCGATGGGCAGGTCGAAGACCACCCCCTCGGCCAGCGGCCCGATGTCCACGTTCGTCCCGGCCCCGGTCCGGTCGTCCCCCAGCTCCTCGAACGCCCACCGCAGCCCCTTCATCTGAACGTCGAGCTGGAAATCCATGTCCACGTAGTAGTCCCGGATGTTCCCGCCGAACAGCCTCGTGTAGAAACTCCCCGCCGTGCTGATGGTGATCGGCACGCGGTCCGGCTCCCGGAAGCTTTTGGCGACCTCCAGCCTCCGCCTCGATTCCTCCATGCGGGGCCGGTACTGCTCGAAATCGAAGGTCACGC
>CAYRZX010000068.1:9924-23554 GCA_964428665.1 uncultured Gemmatimonas sp. | reverse complement strand
GGTCTCCCCCTCTCCCTTTGGGGGAGGGGGATGGGGGGAGGGGTCTACTGTTTCAGCGTCATCACGATGTCGATCCGGCGGTTCATGGCCCGGCCCTCCTCCGTGGCGTTGTTGGCCACAGGCTTCGTCTCCCCATATCCGACGGCGGCGATCTGGCCCTCCGGGAGGTTCAGGCTTTTGAGGAGATGGTCCCGCACGGCCTGCGCCCGGCGTTCGGAGAGGACCTGGTTGTAGTCGTCGTTTCCGGCGGAGTCCGTGTGCCCTCCCACCTCCACGGCGGCGTCGGGGAACTCCCGGATCGCGCCCTGCACCTTGGCCAGGAGCAGGAAGTTCTGGGGCGTGAGCTGCGCGCTCCCGCTCTTGAAGGTGAGGCCGTGCAGGCGCACGATGAGGTTGTCCCCCTGCCGGATGACCGTGCCTTCGTCCGTGGAAAAGAGCCCCTCGATGCCTCTGATCTTCTGCTCGAACGCCTCCCTGGCGGCCAGGGCCTGGGCCTGGGCGGCCTCCCTGGCGGCCAGTTCCTCTTTTTGACCCTTCAACACGGCCAGCTCGCGTCTCAACCGGTCGATCTCGGCGGCGCGGTTTGCCGACTCCTTTGTCCTGGCGGCGAGGTTCTGCGAGAGGCTCTGGCCCTCCTGCCGCAGGTTCCGCGCGGCCAGCCGGAGCGTGGACAGGGCCGCGTCGAACCCCTGATCGAACCGGACCGGGAAGCCGATCTCCTCGGAGACCCTGCCGATGGAGTCCTGGAGGGTCAGGATGAAGTCCTCCCGCTTTTTAGCGTCTGCGTCCAGCGCCGGGAAGAGCCGGGAGAGGTGGATGGCGATCTGGGCCTGGTACTCCGCCTGCTCGGCCTTTTCGCGGGCCACGTTCCGGTCGTAGCGGTTGCTGGTGATCTGCTTCTCGGCCTCGGTCAGCAGGGAGCGGGCCGAGGCGACTGTCTTAGGGGTGTAGCTGTCGGCCCTGAGGTTGCCGGCGTACTCCAGGAGCTTGCGCACGTTGCCGACGATGCTGGCCTGAATGGCCGATAGCTCCGCCTTCTTGAACATCTCCTCGGCCTCGGCCCCGCGCCGTTTGGCCGCCTCCACGTCTCCGCCCTCCACGCTGGTGGCGGCCTCCGTGAACCGCCGGGACGCGACTTCGTAAGACTCCTTCGCGAACTCAGGGGCGTTGGCCTTGAGGGCGTCCTGTCGGGCGGCCATGACGCCCGCGAACAGGGATCGGGAGATGACGACGTTCTGCGCGGCGGCCTTGAGGTAGCCGTCCGCCCGCTTCACCCGCTCCCGGACGATGTTCAGGTTCTTGTTCGCCTTGAAGTCCTCCACGGCCCCTTTGTACTCCGCCGTCGCCCGGTCGTAGTTTCGGGGGGAGTAGAGGTTGGCGTACTGCGCCCGCGCCTGCTCCAGGGCCTTCTCGATGTCCCCGAACAGCGTCTGCTCCACGGTCTGGGCGCGGAGGAGGGAGGGGGACAGGAGGGACAGGATCGCGATCAGGAACCATTTTTTCAGCATAGAACGCCTCGCGGAAAAGGATGAAGGGGGAGAGGTCTGTTTTAGAAGATCGGCTGAGGGTCCGGGAATGTCAAGCCCAAAATAGGGGGGGCTTTGCGCCCTCACTTTCTGCGATTGCTTTTTCCCTTCATTTACGTATATTAAAGCATTATTTCCCCGGCCTTCATCTTCTTCCGTGATGTTCTGTGTGGCTCCGTGGCGGCGTCGCCTTTCACCACCTTCCGTCTTCTCCGCATGCCTGTGTTACGCGACCGCGTTCTGGCCTACTTTCAGGCCGAATCTCCTCACCCCCTCAAGCTGAGGGACCTGGCGAAGGCCCTGGGCGTCTCCGACGAAGATTACGGGGACCTGCGAAGGCTGATGCGCCAGATGGAACACGAGGGGGCCGTGGTCCGGCTCCGGAACAACCGGTACGGCCCGCCTGGCCGCCTGAATCTGGCCGTGGGCCGTCTGAGCGTGAACCCGGGCGGGTTCGGGTTCGTGTCCCGCGAGACGGGCGGGGAGGACGTGTTCATCGGCGCGCAGGACATGGGCACGGCCCTTCACGGAGACCGGGTGGTGGCCCGCCTCTACGGCCACCAGGGGCCGAGACGGCAGCAGGAGGGGCAGGTCATCCGGGTGCTGGAGCGGTCGCTCAAGACCGTGGTGGGGGTCTACCGCCAGGACCGGCGGTTCGGGTACGTGGAGCCGGACGACCGGCGGATCACGCGGGACATCTACGTGGCCCCGGAGGACGCCCTGGGGGCGGCGCCGGGGCAGAAGGTGGTCGTCAAGATCGAGGCGTGGGCGTCCGAGCACCTGAACCCGGAGGGCCGGGTCGTGGAGGTGCTGGGCGCTCCCGACGCCCCCGGCATGGACATCCTGTCGATCATCAAGGAGTACGAGCTCCCCCTCGCCTTCCCCGATCACGTCCTGCGACAGGCCGACGCCATCCCCGACGCCATCCCCGACGAGGACCTCCGGGGCCGGATGGACCTCCGGGGGACGGTCTGCTTCACCATCGACCCGGACGACGCAAAGGACTTCGATGACGCGGTCTCTCTGGACGTCCAGGACGACGGGACGCTCCTGCTGGGCGTCCACATCGCCGACGTGAGCCACTACGTCCGGGAGGGCGCCCCGCTGGACCACGAGGCGCGCGTCCGGGGGACGAGCGTCTACCTGGTGGACCGGGTCGTCCCGATGCTCCCGGAGCGGCTGTCGAACGCCCTGTGCAGCCTCCGTCCGGGCGAGGACCGCCTGACGATGAGCGTGCTGGCCCGCCTGGACCCGGCGGGGAATCTGCTGGATTACCGGGTCGTTGAGTCGGTCATCCGCAGCGCGGCCAGGCTGACCTACGAGCAGGTGCAGGGGGTGTTGGATGAGGAGAAAGAGCGAATGGGAGAATGGGAGAATGGGAGAATGGGAGAAAAGAATCCCCCTCTCTCCCACTCCCCCACTCCCCCACTCGGGGGTGGGGAGGCGTGGCGGTTCCGGGATCGGCTTCTGGCCATGGAGGCCCTCCGGCGGAGGCTGACCGCCGGGCGGATCGCGCGGGGGGCGCTCGACTTCGACCTGCCGGAGGCCAAGGTGATTCTGGACGCGAAGGGCGTTCCGCTCGACGTGCGCCGGTATGAGCGGCTGAACAGCCACCGGCTGATCGAGGAGTTCATGCTCCTGGCGAACGAGGTCGTGGCCCGCCATCTGCAGGACCGGGGCATCCCGACGCTCTACCGGGTGCACGACCAGCCGGACCGGGCCAAGCTGGAGGAGTTCGCGGACATGGCCGAGTCCTTCGGCTACCGCTTCCCGGTGAAGGATGTGACCAGCCCGACCCAGATCACCCGCTTCTTAGAGAGTATCCACGGCAAGCGGGCGGCGGGGGTCATCAACGAGATGCTCCTCCGGTCGATGAAGAAGGCGCTCTACACGCCCGACAACATCGGGCACTTTGGCCTGGCCTGCGCGTGCTACACCCACTTCACCTCGCCCATCCGGCGCTACCCGGACCTGATCGTCCACCGCATCCTGCGGGAGGCGTTGCGCGGGGAGATGTCGGGGGGGCGCAAGGAGGCCCTGAGCGAACGGCTCCCCGCCGTGGGGGAACAGGCCACGGAGCGGGAGATGATCGCGGAGGACGCCGAGCGGGACTCCGTCAAGGTCAAGCAGGTGCAGTTCATGGAGGGGCGGGTGGGCGATGAGTTCGACGGCCTGATCGTGGGCGTCCGGCCCATGGGCATGTTCGTCCAGGTCGGAGACTATCTGATCGACGGGCTCGTCCGGGTCAGTAGCATCGGGGACGATTACTACATCTTTGACGAGCGGATGCACGCCCTGATCGGGGAGCGCACGGGGCGGGCGTTCCGGCTGGGCGACCGGGTGCGGGTGCAGGTCGTGCGGGCGGACCGGGCGCTGCGGCAGGTGGACCTGCTGTTGCTGGGTCACGAGGGGGATGAAATAAAGGCGGAAGGCAGGGCGGTGGAACGATCCGGTGGATCGTTGGAGGGGGGGAGGCGAAGGGCGAAGGGCGGGAGGCGGTCGAGACGGCCGGCGAAGTCCTACGGGCGACGCGCGGCGAGAAGTGGGAAAAGATACTAGGAGACCTTGTCATGATCGACGCGATACACGAGGCCTGCGGTGTGTTCGGCATCTTCGGCCATTCCCGGGCCTCGGAGGTGACTTATCTGGGCCTGCACGCCCTCCAGCACCGGGGCGAGGAGAGCAGCGGCATCGCCTCCGGGGACGGGGAGGCCGTGCGCATCCACACGGGCCTCGGTCACGTGACCGACGTGTTTGCGGACCGGACGATCCTGGAGCGGCTGTCCGGGCACATCGCCGTGGGGCACAATCGCTACTCCACCACCGGCTCCAATGCCCTGTGCAACGCCCAGCCGTTCCTGGCCGAGTGCCGGGACGGCTACGTGGCCCTGGCGCACAACGGTAACCTGGTCAACGCCGCCCGGCTGCGGCGGGAGATGCAGGAGGCGGGGTCCATCTTCCAGACGACCACGGACAGCGAGGTGATCGTGCATCTGATCGCCCGGTCGCAGGAGGAGAGTGTGGAGGGCCGGATCGTGGACGCCCTGTCTCAGGTGCAGGGGGCCTACGCCCTGGCGATCGCCACGCAGGACAGGCTGATCGCGGTGCGCGACCCCAAGGGGTTCCGGCCCCTGTGCCTGGGGCGGCTGGACGACGCGTGGGTCGTGGCGTCGGAGTCGTGCGCGCTGGACATGGTCTCCGCCCACTACATCCGGGACGTGGAGCCGGGGGAGATGGTGATCATCGGGCGGAACGGCCTCCGGTCTATGCGGCCCTGGCCGGAGATGCAACACGCCTTCTGCGTGTTCGAGTACATCTATTTCTCCCGGCCGGACAGCATCATCTTCGGGGACAACGTGGACAAGACGCGGCGGCGGCTGGGCAAGCAGCTCGCCCTGGAGCAGCCGGCGGAGGCGGACATCGTGATCGCCGTGCCGGACTCCAGCAACACGGCGGCGCTGGGCTACGCGCAGGCGTCCGGGATCAAGTTCGAGATCGGGCTCATCCGGAACCACTACGTGGGCCGGACGTTCATCAAGCCAAGCCAGAAGACGCGGGACTTCGAGGCGCGGACGAAGTACAACCCGGTCCGGGGGGTGCTCAGGGGGAAGCGGGTGGTGGTGGTGGAGGACTCCATCGTGCGGGGCACGACGCTCAAGCACCTCGCCCGGATGCTGCGGGAGGCCGGGGCCATGGAGGTCCACATCCGCGTCAGTTCCCCGCCGATCATCTCCCCCTGCTACTACGGGATCGACTTCCAGACGAAGGACGAGCTGATCGCGTCGCAGAAGACGGTCGAGCAGATCCGGGAGCATCTGGGGGTGGACAGCCTGGGCTACCTGTCCATCGAGGGGATGCTGAAGGCCGTGCCGAACGACGGGGGGAACGAGTACTGCACGGCGTGCTTCAGCGAACTCTACCCGGTGCAGATCGAGGACGAGGTGAGCAAGCTGATCCTGGAGCGGACGTGAATGGGAAAGGAGATGGGTCATGGCCAAGCTGACCGAGCAGCAGATGCTGGAGGAGTTAAAGAATTTTGACACCCCGTCCATCACCAACGTTGTGGCGACTTACCCCGGCAACCCCCTCTGCCTGGGGCTTTACAACCCCTGGACGGAGAACTGGTACACGGACCAGTCCATCCGCTGCATCTACCCCGAGCTGGGGAGGACGGTGGGCTACGCGGTCACGTGCGTGTACGGGCTGCCCGATCCGGGCTACTCGCGCCTGTCCTTCATGGACGTGATCGACGCGCTGGACGCCTCCCGGAAGCCGACGATTCTGATCCTCCAGCAGAAGTACCCGCCGGAGATCGCGGGCAAGGTGGGGCTGGCGGGCGGGAACATGACGACGGCGATGAAGGCCGTGGGCTGCGTGGGGGTCGTCTCCAACGGGCCTTCGAGGGACATCGACGAGATCCGGCCGATGAAGTTTCAGTACATGCTGAGCGGGGTCACGCCGGGGCACGGGGGCATGGCCGTGCACGCGGTGAACGCGCCGGTGACGGTGGCGGGCATGGATGTCTCGCCGGGGGAGATCGTCCACATGGACGAGAACGGGGCGTGCAAGTTTCCGGCGGACAGGCTGGAGGCCGTGCTGACCAACGTCCGGGCGCTCCAGAAGGAGGAGGAGGCCCGCATGCGGGCCGTGCGGGGCGCGAAGACGGCTGCGGAGGTCCGGGCGGCCATGAGCGGGCACGCCTACGCCGCGAAGAAGGGGAAGAAGGGCTCATGAAAAGGTGGATGACAGGGTCCTTTGAGGACCCGAACGCGGCCGCGCCATGACCGCTCTGAGTCCTGAGTCGCAGGTTAGGCGTCGCGAGTCGCGCAGCCCGAGTCGAGAGGCGCAGGGCCTCCAGAAACTCCCGATCTTCAGGGAGCCGGGGGGGGCGAACAGGCCCGGCCTTCTCAGGCGTCTGTGGCGGCGCCTGGCGCCGTCCACCCGGATGAAGCGCGTGACCTACGCCGGGCTGATCCTGCTGGCGCTCGGCCTGTGGAGCGACGCCCTGGCGCTGGCGGCGTTTCCGCTGCTGGCCGTGTCGTTCGGCTACTATCTCTACAGGTTCGCGGGGGTGCTGCGCGACCGGCTGTTCTGGAGGGTGCGCAACCGCATCCTGGCCTCGTTCGTGTTCATCGGGGTCGTGCCCGTCGGGGTCGTCGCGTTCATCGGGCTGATCGTGGTCTGGTTCCTGGTGGGCGCGATGGGCACGCTGTTCACGGAGGGGGAGTTCGAGGCGACCGTCGACCGGCTCGACCACATCGCCCTGCGCGTTCAGCTCGATCTCTACAGGGCGGCCCTCGACGGGGACCTGTCGCCGGTCCAGACGGTGACCGAGCGGATGCAGGCGAATCGGGACCTGTCGCATCTGTCCATCAGCATCTTCGAGCAGAAGGGGGACACGGTCGCCCTGACTTACTCCAGTGACCCTGAGCCGGTCGTGCGGGGGCTGCCGGGATGGGCGACGAAGGGGCGCTTCGCCGGGATCGCGATAGACGACTCCACCGCCCATTTCAGGGCCCTCACGGACGTCCACGCGGGCGACCGGCGCTTTTATGTCCTGGCCTCCATCCCCATGAGCCAGGCGTATGAGTATGCGTTCTGGAGGAAATCCGGGGTCTATCTGTATCCCTACATCCCGGAGGGATTTCATCACGATCGGCGAGGGGTGCGCATCGAACACCTGCACATCCTGAAGGACCCCCTGACCGCCCTCGACCTGACCGGCAGCCAGGAGGCCGGCCGGGCCGATCCCTCTCTGAACATCGGCGCTCTCCTCCTCCCCTGGGCGAGCCTTTTCAGGGTCACCCCCTGGTCGTCCGGGCCCTCGACGCCCTCCTCGAACCCGCTGGTGATTCGCATGTCCATCGATCCGATCCGGATCTTCCGCCACTCCATGAGCAGCGGGTTCGATCTGGCGGATCCCCTGTTGACCGCCCTGATCGCCCTGTGCGCGATCCTGGCGCTGGTGGAGCTGAGTTCGTTCGCCATCGGGGCCGTGATCTCCCGGCGCATCACGTCGGCGGTGCACGACCTGTCGCAGGGCACGCAGGCGATCCGGGCCGGGCGGCTGGACTTCCGGGTGCCGGCGCGCCACCACGACCAGCTTGGGGAGCTGGTCAACTCGTTCAACGCGATGGCGGAGAGCATCCAGGGCCTGCTGGTGGAGGTGGGCGACAAGCAGCGCATGGAGGCGGAGCTCCAGATGGCCCGCGACGTGCAGGCCCACTTCTTTCCCAAGCAGATCCCCCGCATTGGCCGTCTGGCGCTGTCCGGCGCGTGCGCGCCGGCGCGCGTGGTGAGCGGGGACTGCTACGACTTCCTCCCGCACGGGGATACGCTGCTGGATGTCGTGGTGAGCGACATCTCAGGCAAGGGGCTGTCCGCGGCGTTGCTGACCGCGAGCCTGCAGTCGGCCCTGCGCCATCTGAGGCCGATTCAGGTGCTGGTGGGAGACGCTGAACCCAAACCGGGCCGGCTGGCCCGCACGGTCAGCCATCTGAACCGGCACGTCTGCCACAACACAGCGCCAGAGCAGTTTGCGACCCTGTTCATCGGCTCCTACGACCCGGAGACCTCGACGCTCTCATATTGCTGCGCGGGCCACAACCCGCCCTACCTCCTGCAGGGCAGGAGGCTGTCGCAGCTGTCCGTGGGGGGCTGCCCGGTGGGGCTGATCCCGGATGCGCGCTACGAAGAGATGGCCGTGTCGCTCGACGCGGGGGACCTGTTCGTGATCTACACGGACGGCATCACCGAGGCGCAGAGTTCCTCCGGGGAGATGTTCGGGGAGGAGCGGCTGGAGCGGGTGATCCTGGGCTGCGCGGGCATGTCGTGCGAGGAGATTCAGTCGCAGATCCTGGAGGCCGTGCGGGACTTTTCGGTCGGCGTGGAGCAGGCGGACGACCAGACCCTCGTCGTGGGGAAGATTGTGTAGGTAAACCATGTGCGGTATTTTCGGATATTTCGGGTCGCGGCTGGCCTGCCCGCTGCTCCTGAACGGGCTGCGACGCCTGGAGTACCGGGGGTATGACTCGGCAGGGCTGTCTGTGCTGGCCGGGGGGGTGCAACGGATAGACAATCCGATGCAGACGGTCAAGGCCGTGGGCAAGGTCAAAAACCTGGAGGCCCTGCTGGACGCCCGGCCGCTGGCCGGGAGCGTCGGCATCGCGCACACCCGCTGGGCCACGCACGGGGTTCCGTCGGTGCGGAACGCCCACCCGCACCAGGACTGCGGGGGAAAGATCGCCGTGGTCCACAACGGCATCATCGACAATTTCAAGGCGCTCAGGACGCTCCTGGAGTCGGAGGGGCACGTCTTTGCCTCGGAGACCGACACCGAGGTGGTGGCGCACCTCATCGAGGAGTTTTACGAGGGGGAGCTGGAGGAGGCGGTGCGGAGGGCGCTGCTGGAGGTGGAGGGGACGTACGGCCTGGCCGTGATTCACGCCGGGGAGGACAAGGTCGTGGCCGCGCGGAAGGGGAGCCCGCTCGTGCTGGGCATCGGGGAGGGGGAGTACTTCATCGCGTCGGACCCGACGGCCATCGCGGAGCACACCCGGAACGTGATCTATCTGGACGATTTCAACGTGCTGACCGTGGGCGAGGGCGGGTATCGCGTGACGGACCTGACGAAGGCGCGGATCGACCACAAGGTGGAGGAGATCACCTGGGAGGTGGAGGAGATCGAGCGGGGGGGGTTCCCCCACTTCATGCTCAAGGAGATCTACGAGCAGCCCAGCCGCATCCTGGATACCTGCCGGGGGCGCGTGAATCCCGCCCGTGGGGAGGTCTATCTGGGGGGGCTGCGGGATGCCGCCGACCGGCTCCTCAGGGTCCGGAGGGTCGTCATCTCCTCCTGCGGGACCTCCTGGCACGCGGGGCTGGTGGGGGAGTATCTGATCGAGTCCCTGGCGAGGGTTCCGGTGGAGGTGGAGTACTCCACGGAGCTGGTCTGCAAGGAGCCGATGCTGGGGCCGGAGGACGCCTTCATCGCCGTCAGCCAGTCGGGGGAGACGGCGGACACGCTGGCCGCGCTCCGGCTGGCCGCCTCGCGGGGCGCCCTGACCCTGGGCATCGTGAACGTGGTGGGGAGCAGCATCGCGCGGGAGACGGACGCGGGGGTCTACATCCACGTGGGGCCGGAGATCGGGGTGGCCAGCACGAAGGCGTTCACGGGGCATCTGACGGCGTTCGTGCTGCTGGCCGTCTATCTGGGGCGCCTGCGCGGGGCGCTGGAGGCCGGGCGGGCCGGGGAGACGCTGACGGAGCTGGCAGGGATCCCCGAAAAGATCGAGCGTATTCTGGAGAGGAACGAGGAGATCCGGGAGATCGCCAGGGTCTATGCGCAGAGCGCCAACTTTCTCTACCTGGGGCGGGGGATCAACTTCCCCATCGCCCTGGAGGGCGCGCTCAAGCTGAAGGAGGTCTCCTACATCCACGCGGAGGGCATCCCCTCCGCGGAGATGAAGCACGGCCCGATCTCGCTGGTGGATGAGACGATGCCGGTGCTCTTCATCCTGAGCAGGGGGGACGGCTCCACGCGGGTGCTGGGCAACATGGAGGAGATCCGGGCGAGGAAGGGGAAGATTGTGGCGATCGTGCCGGAGGGGGAGGAGCGGGCGACGGCGTACGCCGACCATTTGATCCGCGTGCCGGAGGCTCACGAGCTGCTCTCGCCGTTCCTGAACGTCATCCCGCTGCAGCTGCTGGCCTACCACGCGGCGGAGATCCGGGGGTGCGACGTGGACAAGCCCCGGAATCTGGCGAAGGCGGTCACAGTCCAGTGAGAAGACATGGAATACCGACCCGCAACCGGGGCCGACGCGAGGGGTGTCGCGGCGGTCCTGATCCGATCCTATAACATCGCGTCCCTCGAAGAGGGGGAGGCCGCCTTCCGGGAGGAGCTGGGCCGGGGGATCCGGTACCTGGTGGCGGTGGAGGAGGGGAGGGTGCTGGGGCTGACGTCCTGGATGACGCACGGTCTCCCGAAGCACGGCCTGGCGGAGCTGGACCGGATCGCGGTGTCGCCGGAGATGCGGGGCAAGGGGGTCGCGGCGGGGCTGTTCCAGGCCCTGCTCACCGATGCGGACGCCTACTACCGGGCGCACGGGCAGGGCCTGCGGAAGCTGTTTTTGATGACCCACGCGGACAACCTGACGGCGCAGGCGTTCTACAGGAAGATGGGTTTTCAGGCGGAGGCCACGCTGAAGGACCACTTCTATAAAGGAAAAGATGAAATCGTCATGTCGCTGTTCCGCGATTGAAAATGTCCTTTATCATTACAAGGAGTCTGCATGCCCATCTTCAACCTCACCGACAAAGCCCTGGCCCTGCGACCGGGCGACGATGTGGCCGTGTGCAAGGTCGCCCTGGCCGCCGGAACGGTCCTGGACTACGAAGGGAAGAAGATAGAGACACGTGAGGCGATCCTGGCCGGACACAAGATCGCCCTGAAGGCCGTGAAGGCCGGCGCCCCGGTGCACAAGTACAGCCAGGTGATCGGGTTCGCCACGCAGGACATTGCGCCGGGGGACTGGGTGCACACCCACAACGTGGGGATGGGGGACCTGAAGTTCGATTATGAGTACTCCACCGAGGTCCGTCCCGTGGCGTTTGTCCCGCAGGAACAGATGCGGACGTTCATGGGCTACAAGCGGCCGGACGGGAGGGTCGGGACGCGCAACTACGTGGCCCTGGTCTCCACGGTGAACTGCTCGGCGAGCATGTCGCGGTTCGTGGCGGACAAGTTCAGAGATGTCTCGAAGGACTATCCCAACGTGGACGGGGTGATCGCGATCACGCACAAGGGGGGGTGCGCCACGCGGATCGGGAGCGAGGACTATCACCAGCTCCAGCGCACGCTGGCGGGCTACGCCATGCACCCGAACGTGTTCGGCTACGTGGTCACCAGCCTGGGCTGCGAGGCCAACCAGCCGGGGGCGCTGATCGACAATCAGGGCCTGCTCCAGATCGAGACGAGCCGGAGGCCGGAGGTGATCGGCATCCAGGACTCCGGCGGCATCCAGAGGGCCGTGGAGCGGGGCGTCCGGGCCGTGCTGGAGATGCTCCCCCGCGCCAACGCGGCGCGGCGCACGCCGCAGCCGATCTCGGAGATCGTCCTGGCCACCAACTGCGGGGGGAGCGACGCCCACTCCGGCATCACGGCCAACCCGGCCCTGGGGTGGGCGATGGACGAGCTGGTCCGTTATGGGGGCACGGGGCTGATCGCGGAGACGCCGGAGACCTACGGGGCGGAGCAGCTCCTGACGCGGCGCGCCCGGACGCCGGAGGTGGGCAAGAAGCTGGTGGAGCGCATCCGGTGGTGGGAGTGGTACACCCGCATCCTGGGCGCGGAGATCAACAACAACCCGGCGCCGGGCAACATCGAGGGGGGGCTGACGACGATCTACGAGAAGTCCCTGGGCGCGGTGGCCAAGGGGGGGACCACGCCGCTCAACGACGTGCTCCTCTATGCTGAGAAGATCCAGACGCGGGGGTTCCTGTTCATGGACACCCCCGGCCTGGACAATGTCTCGGTCACGGGGCTGGTGGCGGGCGGGGCGAACGTGATCGTGTTCACGACCGGGCGGGGGTCCGTGTTCGGGTGCAAGCCAACGCCCTCCATCAAGGTGGCCACGACGAGCGCCCTCCACCGGCACATGAGCGATGACATGGACATCGACGCGGGGGTCATCCTGAACGGGACGCCGATCTCCGGGGTGGGGCGTCAGATCTTCGAGGAGGTCATCGCCGTGGCGAACGGCAAGCGGACGAAGAGCGAGACGCACGGGGTGGGGGAGGAGGAGTTCGCGCCGTGGGTACTTGGACCTGTTTTGTGAAAAGGATCATCCTATGTCAAAGCTTCGCCACGCGGTGGTGGGCGTCAAGGGCGTGGGGCGCGGCCACCTGAACGCCATCCGGCAGGCCCCCGACGCCGAGCTGGTCGCGGTCTGCGACCTGGACCGGGAGGCGGTCGAGCGGGTCGCGCGGGACCTGAACGCGCGACCCTTCACGGACTACCGGGCGCTGCTGTCGGCGGGCGGGATCGACTCCGTCTCCCTCTGCGTGCCGCACGGCCTGCACGCGCCGATGACGCTGGAGGCGCTCGACGCGGGCCTCCACGTCCTGGTGGAGAAGCCCATCGCCAACACCGTGGCCGAGGCCGACCGGGTCGTGGAGAAGGCCCGCGCCAGAGGGCTGACGGTGGCCACCGGCCATCAGTACCGGACGTTCAAGGCGGCCCGGACGATGAAGAGGCTGATCGAGGACGGGGAGGTCGGGGCGATCTACCGGGTGCTCTGGACCTGGCTGGAGCTCCGGCCGGAGTCCTACTACGCCCGCGACGTCTGGCGCTGCACGTGGAAGGGGGCGGGGGGGGGCGTGCTGATGAACCAGACGAGCCACGACCTGGACCTGATCTGCTGGCTGGTCGGGGACCCCGTGGAGGTGTCGGGCGTTATCGGCAACTGGGGGCACGCGGCGGAGATCGAGGACTTCGTGTGCGCCACGGTCCGGTTCGCGAACGACGCGCTGGGGTCCATCCAGCTGAGCACGATCACGCCGCGCGGCCTGAGCCTCCGTCAGATTTCAGGGGACCGGGGGACCGTCGACGTGAGGGACGTCAGGAGCCTGGCCTCTGACGCGGACGACGAGGTCCGCCTGGGGAGGCACAGCCCCCCGGTCCGGTCCTGCATCCAGAACGCGGGGGCGATCACGGCGCAGGCCGAGACGCGGTGGGAGACGGTCCCCTACGCGCCGGGGGAGGGGGGACACGCCACGCTGGTGCGGGACTTCGTGTCCGCGGCCCGCAACGGGCGCGACCCGCTCGTCCCGCCGGAGGAGGCGCGCCGGGTGGTGGAGCTGATCAACGCGATCGTCCTGTCCAGCTTCACGCGCCGGACCGTGCGGCTCCCCGTGGACCGGGAGGAGTACGGGGAGCTGTTCAGGAGGCTGTGCGGCGGAGAGGCGCAGACGCCGAGGTACAGATAAAAGTGCTGAGTGCTGAGTCCTGAGTGCTGAGTAAAAGCAGAGAACAGTGTTTTGGCCTTTACTCAGCACTCGTTGCTCAGGACTCAGGACTGTTTTTTGACTCTGGACTCAGCACT
>CAYRZX010000068.1:0-9824 GCA_964428665.1 uncultured Gemmatimonas sp. | reverse complement strand
CTCAGCACTCGTTGCTCAGGACTCAGGACTGTTTTTTGACTCTGGACTCAGCACTTAAAAGTGCTGAGTGCTGAGTCCTGAGTGCTGAGTAAAAGCAGAGAACAGTGTTTTGGCCTTTACTCAGCACTCGTTGCTCAGGACTCAGGACTGTTTTTTGACTCTGGACTCAGCACTCATTGCTCAGGACTTTTCTTATGCCCGAACGCAAGAAGATCGCCGCCGTCGTCACGGAGTACCGGCCCAACTCTCACGCGGACGTGATCGTCACGAAGTTCCTGAAGGGGTTTCCGACGGACGACGGGCTGATCGCGCCGCGCGTGGAGGTGGCGTCGATGTACATGGACCAGCTTCCGGACAACGACATCGGCTGGACGATGGCCACCGAGCACGGCGTCCCGGTCTATCCGAGCCTCCCCAAGGCCCTGACGCGCGGCGGGAAGGAGCTGGCGGTGGACGGCGTCCTCCTGATCGGCGAGCACGGGGACTATGCGTGGAACGAGAAGGAGCAGCACCTCTACCCGCGCAAGTATTTCATGGAACAGATTTGCGGGGTGCTGGCCACGAGCCGGCGCGCGGTCCCGATCTTCAGCGACAAGCACCTGTCCTACAACTGGCGCGACGCGAAGTGGATGTACGACCGCGCCCGGCAGCTGGGCGCGCCGTTCATGGCCGGGTCGTCGCTGCCGGTGGGCTGGCGCAGCCCGTGGCTGGAGCACGAGCTGGACGCGCCCATTCAGGAGGCCGTGTCCATCGGGTTTTCGGGGCTGGACAGCTACGGTTTTCACGCTTTGGAGACGCTCCAGTGCATGGTCGAACGCCGCGTGGGGGGGGAGACGGGCCTGGCTGCGGTCACCTGCCTGGAGGGGGAGGCGGTCTGGCGGGCCTCGGAGCGGGGGCTCTGGTCGCGGGAGCTGGCCGAGGTGGCCTGCGCCCGGATCGAAAAGAGGCCCGAGGGCCGGATGGAGGACCACTGCCAGAACCCGGCGGTCTTTATCCTTGAATACCGGGACGGCCTGCGCGCGGCGATGCTGATGCTCAACGGCTACGTGACCGACATGGCCTATGCGGCCCGCGTGAGGGGGGAGATCCAGGCGACGGAGTTCTACCTCCAGCACGGCCCGCCCCACGCCCACTTCAGCTATCTGGGGCTGAACATCGAGGAGATGTTCGTCACGGGCGTCCCGTCCTACCCGGTCGAGCGCACGCTGCTGACGACGGGCGCGCTGGAGGCGGCGCTGGACTCGCGCCATCGGGGGCACGTCCGGGTCGAGACGCCGCATCTGAGCGTGGCCTACCGCTCCCGCGAGAAGGTCCCGCACCGCCCGACGGGCAGGCGGCCCTCCGGGGCGACGCTGGACCCCTGGCCGCCGGCGCAGGCGGCTGACCAGAATGTGTCCTCCCCGTGAAAAATATGCCCCCTCCGGGAGGTGACTCCCATCACAGGTTTTTTATCGAATAATGCCGATCATGTCAAACGATGCGATAAACGATATCCCCGTCCTGAGGACGTGTGATGTCGGTCACGTCCTCCACACCGTGGCATGGAAATTGCGTTCTGCGTCGGGGGCGCACAGGCTGCGGCCCGGAGGGCCTCTCGCGGGGATCAAGATTCTGTTGACAATACTGGTATATGTGTCTATATTACAGCGCGTAAGGAGGGCACGAGATGGGACAGACGCAAATTCTGATGATCGTGCTGGCTGTCATCATCGTGGGTATCGCCGTGGCCGCCGGCATCACCATGTTCGGCAAGAGCGCAGGCGTGTCCAACAGGGATGCGGTTGTGCACGATTGTCAGACGATCACCTCCTATGCTCAGCAGTACTACAAGAAGCCGGCTGAAATGGGGGGTGGGGGGCGCGCGTTCACGGGTCTGACGCTGGACAAGCTGAACTGGCCGGGCTCGAACGTCAACGGGAGCTATACGCTGACGGTCAACAACGCGAACCAGATCACCGTCGCGGGCACGGGGGTGGAGACGGGGGTCTCCTGCTCGATGATCTATTACGCCAACGGGGACAGCACAAGGACCACGATTACTCCGTGAGGGGGTGATAAGCAGACATCCAGTTCGGCTGGGAGGGGTACTCACTCGGAAGAGTAGGTCGTTCAGGATCGATCCGACAGGATTTTTATAAGGAGGTTATGGTATGGGACAGACTCAAATCCTGATGATCGTGCTGGCCGTCATCATCGTGGGCATCGCCGTGGCCGCCGGCATCACCATGTTCGGCAAGAGTTCCGTCACGGCCAACCGGGACGCGGTGGTAGCGGACTGCCAGTCGATCGTCTCCGCGGCGCAGCAGTACTACAAGAAGCCGGCCGAAATGGGGGGCGGGGGGCGCGCGTTCACGGGTCTGACGCTGGCCAAGCTGAACTGGCCGGCCTCGAACGTCAATGCGAGCGCCTATACGCTGACGGTCAACAACGCGAACCAGATCACGGTGGCGGGCACGGGGGTGGAGACGGGGGTCACGTGCTCGATGATCTATTACGCCAACGGGGACAGCACGAGGACCACGGTCGCCCCGTGAAGACCGGGTCCTCGACCTGATGCGTTTGCAGCAGGCCCCCACGTCACGAAGGGCAGGTCTTCCGAGGAGGGCCTGCCCTTGACTTTAAAGGCAAGAAATTGCAAATTATAAAATCAGTAGATCACGAAATGGCGTAAATGGCCCAAATCAGGCGATTTATCGTTCAGGTGTAGGGGCGACTCTCGCGAGTCGCCCGTCGGCCTTGTGGAATCGGATCGCCGGGCGGGTCCAAGACCCGCCCCTACCCCTACGGGGTAAACCGACTGATCCTGGGCATCAGCCGCCAATTCGTGACGTTTCGTGATGTACTGAAAATGCCATTTTTAATTCCCTGATCTCGTAGGAGAGGGCGTCTCTCATGGCTGAGTTCCGGTACCAGGCCACCAGTCTCACGGGCAGTCCTGTTCAGGGGATGCTGACCGCCCCCAATGCGCGCGAGGCCAGGCGGAGCGCCGAGGAGGTCTGCCGGCAGCGCCGGATGCGCCTGACGGCCCTCCAGAAGAGGGCCACCTACATCTACAAGGCCCGGCGCGGGAATGAGAAGGTCTTTCAGGGGGAGCAGAAGGCATTTTCCAGGGAGGAGGTCGAGAACGCCCTCCGGAAGCTCAACTACCAGATCCTGAGCGTCCAGAAGAAGCTGTTAGACTTCAAGTTGAGGCCTCCCACCAAGGACATCGTCCTGTTCGCCCGCATCTCCGCGGACCTCCTGCGCGAGCGGCTCCCCTATGACGAGATCCTCCAGCTCCTGGCCAACGACACGGAGAACAAGACCCTCGCGGACACCATTCGGGAGATCCACCAGGACCTCAAGGACGGCAAGGACGGCCGGGCGGTGTTCGGAAAACACGCCGATGTCCTCGGCAAGTTCACGACCTACATGCTGAGCGTGGCCTCCACCAGCGGCAACATGGCCGAGGTCTACGAGAGCACGGCCAAGTTCCTGGAGCGGGACGAGGAGTTCAAGAAGAGCCTCAAGAGCGCCATGATCATGCCTGCCGTAATCGTGTTCGCCCTGCTGGGGGCGGTGGCCTACTACGTGGGCTACATCTTTCCGGCCACTGCCGAGATGTTCTTGAAGTTCGGCGTCGATCTGCCTCCGATGACGAAGGCCACGCTCCAGCTCAGCAACTTCTTGAGGGACAACGCCCTCTGGCTGTTTCCCGCCTGTCTCGCCCCTGTCGTCCTGCTGGCCATTTTCCTCCTTCGCACGGCCAGGGGGCGGCTGATGCTGGACCGGTTCATCATCAAGGTCCCCGTGGTCGGCAGCCTGCTGCACAAGACCAGCATCGAGATCTTCGCGCGGGTCTTCTACGCCCTGTACTCCGGGTCGGGGGAGAACATCAACGTCATCCGGATCGCCGCCGAGGCCTGCCGGAACACCCACATGGAGCGCCAGATCAAGGAGGTGGCCATCCCCATGATGGTCAAGGAGGGGAGGGGCCTCGTGGAGTCCCTGGAGACGGCCGGCGTGTTCACGCAGAACGCCATTTCCCGCCTCCGGTCGGGTGCGGAGTCGGGGGCCCTGCGCACGACCGCGCTTCAGCTGGCCAACTACTACGAGCGCGAGACCACCTACAAGATGAAGAACGTGGTGGAATTGATCAACATCCTCATCTCGCTTTTGATCATGGTCGTGATGACGGCCCTGACGCTGGTCTCGTCGGAGACTGCGGTGATCCAGCCGAAGTCGCCGGCCATGCGGTGAGGAGAGCGCCATGCCGGAGCCCAGAAACCGAATCGGGGAGATCCTGCTGAACAAGGGGATCATCACGCCGGAGCAGGAGCGGAAGGCCGCGGAGGTCCAGGCCCGCAGCCCTGACCGGAAGTTCGGGGAGATTCTGGTCCACGACCTGGGGGTGGACCACCACACCGTGTTCAGCGAACTCGCCCGGCTCTACGCCTTCCGGGAGATCGACCTCAAGCCCGAGCAGCTGGACGAGGGGCGGGTGAAGTTCATCAAGGACATCCTGGACGGCCTGCCGGAGGAGGTCCGAAATGCGGCGGTGACCAGGCAGGCGCTGCCGTTCAAGCCGGCGGAGGGGCAGCGGGACGTGCTGATGGTGATCACCCCGGACCCGACGGACCGGGAGGTGGTCAACCTGGCCCTGCGCTTCGGCTACCGCCGCCCGGAGGTCTTCTACGCCCGCCGGGACGCCGTGGAGGATCTCATCCGAAAGGTGGCCCCGCCCAAGAACGACCTGCTCGACTTCATCGAGAAGGCCGGGCAGGCGCAGGAGGTGATCGAGCACTCCGAGGAGGCCATCGACGAGGAGGCCATCGAGGCCGAGATCAAGCAGGGGACTCTGGGCAAGCTGATCGAGGGGTGCCTGATCGAGGCGGTGCGGCAGGGGGTCAGCGACGTGCACATCGTGCCTCAGGACGGCAACCGGGCGGAGTTTCACTTCCGGGTGGACGGGAACCTGCGGGTGTGGTACACGCACGAGGGGACCAAGCCGGAGGCGGTGTCGGCGGTGGTGAAGGACCGGACGAAGAACGTGGACCGGTTCGAGCGGGAGAGCGCGCAGGACGGGTTCATCCAGCGGGAGGTCGACGGGCACCGCATCCGCTTCCGGGTGTCGATCATGCCGATGGTGGGCAGCGAGTTCGAGCGGAAGTTCGAGAGCATCGTCATCCGGGTGCTGGACGACCGGAACGTGGTGACGGACCTCCGCAAGCTGGGGTTGCAGGCCAAGGCGATGGAGGACTTCGAGAAGGCCATCACGCGGCCCCAGGGGATCGTGATCCTGACGGGGCCCACCGGCAGCGGCAAGACGACCACGCTGAACGCGGCGCTCTATTACGTGATCGACCCGACGGTGAACGTGCTGACGATCGAGGACCCGGTGGAGTACATCATCCGGGGGGCCAGGCAGCTCAAGATCAGCGACCGGATGAACTTCGACCAGGCGCTCCGGTCGATCCTGCGGCACGACCCGGACATCGTTCTGGTGGGGGAGATCCGGGACCTCAAGACGGCGGAGACGGCCATCAAGCTGGCCAACACGGGGCACCTGACGTTTGCCAGCCTGCACACCAACGACGCGCCCAGCGCCGTGTCGAGGCTCTACAAGATGGGGGTGGAGCCCTTTTTGATCTCCAACGCGGTCAACATCATCGTGGCGCAGAGGCTCATCCGGAGGCTGTGCAACGCCTGCAAGCGGCCGGCCAAGGACATTGACAAGGAGGTCTATCTCCAGGCCGGGATGACGGAGGAGGAGCTTTCCGGCACGGTCATTTACGAGCCGGTGGGCTGCCCCAAGTGCAACGGGGGTTACAAGGGGCGAGCGGCCATCCACGAGGCGCTGTTGTTCACCAAGGAGATCCGGCGGATCATCCTGTCGGCGGGGGACACGGTCAACGAGGAGGCGATCCGGGAGCAGGCCATCCGCAACGGGATGCTGACGCTGCGCGCGTCGGGCCTGTCCCGGATCAAGGAGGGGGTCTCCACCCTGGAGGAGGTCCTGGGCGCCACGATGGCGGACGACGAGTGACCCCTCCCCCGACCCCTCCCCTAAAGGGGAGGGGAGGTCCCTTCCTGAAACAGAAAAGCCTGCTCCCCCTTCCCTTCAGGGAAGGGGGGTGGGGGGATAGGTATGGGCACAGGCCAAACTTTACTGGTCCTGGGCGCGGTGGTCCTGCTTTCCACCGTCGCCCTGTCGATCAACAGCACGCTCCTGAACAACGACCAGGTGTCCGTGAAGGCCAACATAGGCGTCGTGGCCACCTCGGTCTGCCGGTCCGTCCTGGAGGACCAGGCGCGGGTGAATTTTGACTCCCTGGCCGTGGGGACGACCGTGCAGAGTGTGGCGACTCCGATGGGCGCCTTTCCGTGCACCGTGAAGGTGGTCTACGTCCAGGAGACTGCGCCAGACAACGCCGTGGCGGGGCCCACGCCCTATAAAAAGTTGAGTGTCGTGGTCACCAGCCCTTACCTGGACTACGACGTCCGGCTGCACACCGTCATCGCGGACTACTGATGTCATGCCCAGAGAATTCGACATCCTGCTGAACGAGTTCTCGGACGCCGACCGGAGGGCGTTCCATCAGGTGGGCCGGCCCAGGGACTACACCCTCCACCAGATCCTCCTGCACGAGGGGGAGATGGGGAGCAGCATGTACGTCATCGAGCTGGGCGAGGTGTCCATCTGGATGAAGGGGGTGAAGCTGGCCCGCCTGGGCGCGGGGGCGGTCCTGGGGGCTTCGAGCCTGATCGAGCCGCATCGCCGGACGGCGACGGTGATGGCAGAGGACTATGTCCGGGCCATGATCTTCCGGCGCGAGGACGTGCTGCAGTTCTTCAAGACCCGCCCTCCCCGCCTGTTCCAGCGGTTTTTTTTGAACAGTTTCCGGGCGCACATGAGCCTGGTCCGGCGGTGCAACGACGTCGTCGCCGACCTGGACCGGCGGCTGCGGGAGCAGGGGGTCACAGCGTAAGGAATCGCCATGGCCGCTTACCTCGACATCATCTGCTCGTTCGTGATCGCGGCGCTGCTCATGCTGAATGTCCAGCGGATGAACGCGGACCTCGTGACGCGGACCTACAAGGGCGGGAACGAGTACATCGCCCAGACCAACGCCACGACCCTGTCCGACATCCTGAACAACGACCTTCAGCGGGTCGGCTACGGCGTGACCGGGACGAAGATCACCCTGGCGGACTCGGCGCGCCTCACCTTCCGGGCGGACGTGGACCGGAACGGGACGCCCGACTCCGTGCGCTATGTGTTCGGGGGCTATCTCACCAGGACCACGAACCCGCGCGACCGCCTGCTGAACCGGCTGGTGAACACGGAGACGCCCGACAGCATCAGCCTGGGGGTCACGGCCTTCAAGTTCACGTACTACGACTCCACCGGGGCGGCCACGACCACGCTGTCGGCCATCAAGGGCATCCAGGCGGACATCACCGTGGAGAGCACGGTCCCTTACGACACGTCCTATGCGCAGTCGTTCGTGCGGGTGAAGATCTGGCCGAAGAATCTCTGAGGTTTCGCCATGGGCAAATATTCTCTCATCGTCGTGTCCGGGTTCATCGTGACCTTCGGGGTCATCCTGAGCAACCTGAACAGCAGCGCAGAGCGGTTCACGGACGGCCTGACGGACCACTACAGCCGGACCTCCCTGCAATACATCACGGACAGCGGGGCGCGCGTGGCCCTGCAGAAGCTCAAGGCGGACCGGGCCTGGCGGGGGAACGTCCCGACGCGGAGCTTCGCGGGCGGGACGTTCACGGTCGACTCTCTCAAGAACGATGACGATGCGGGGCTGGGCTACGTGAAGCTCACGGCCCGCGGACAGTTCAGCTCGGACCATGACACCGTCCGGGCGGTGGCCCGCGCCCGCTTCGTCCCGCCCGGCATGCGGGGGGCGATCACGGCCAACACCACGGTGAGCACGCTGGGCGGGTTCATGATGGACGGGCGGGAGCACGACATCAATGGGAATGTCATTACCGGGCAGGGGACGCTGGCCGTGAGCACGGTCGCGACCTTCGACCAGGGGGGGGCGTCCACCGGGGGGGGGACGGACAACGGGGTGGATTACCCGCCGTCTTCGCCGGCCCATCCCAGCATCTACGAGGAGAACGCGGCCTGGGAGGGGGGCTTTCCCACCACGCCGGACAGCGTGATGGGGGGGGCGTCGCAGGGGTTCCCGGAGGGGAAGCTCAAGGCCCTGGCGCAGTCGGGGGCCAACGGGGGGCAGTACGCCACGGACCCGGCCAGCCTGACGTTGCCCCTCAGCGGGGTCACCTACGTGGAACTCGCCTCGGGCGGGACCTGGCAGAGCATGGACTTCGGCAGCAGCAGCGGCATCCTGGTTGTGCACAACAGCGCCTACAACGCCACCATCAAGAACCTCAACAGCGGCACGTTCAAGGGTCTGGTCATCGCCGACGACGTGGACAAGATCCACTGCACCATCCTGGGCGGGGTGGTGGTCCTGAAGAACATCGGCAACTGCATCGGCAACGGGACCGGAAGCGTCAAGTACTGCAGCGAGGTCATCGACCTGCAGGCCAATCAGGCCGCCGGCAGGGTGGACTCCTTCACCCTCGCGTCGTGGTGGTAGGGGAAAAACTGAAACGGGGAAAGGGGGAAACGGCGAATCGGAGAGAAAGCTTTTTCACCGTTTCACCGTTTCACCGTTTCACCGTTTCGCCGATTCTCTTTGGTTCTTGATCCCTCGTTCTGGAGCTTTCCCATGCAACCTTTACCCGTTCTCGACAAGATCGTCGCGCAGATCCCCCGAAACCTGTCGGGCCCGGAGCGGCAGCGGCTCATCGGGGAGCTGGTCGGCCAGCAGTCCCCGCAGGAGGTCGAGTCCCTCCGGGAGGTGATCCACGGGTTCCTCAAGGTGATGGCGGCCAAGAACGCCTCGGACGTGGACATGGGCGGGGAGGGGACGCAGGGGCGCGTCTGGTACCGGGTCTACGGGGACAAGAAGCCGGACGAGGCCACGGGGCCGTTCAGCGCGGACCAGATGGACGCGCTCCTCCACACCCTCCTGATGGAGAGCCAGAGGAAACATCTCCTGGAACACCGGAACCTGGACTTCTCCTACCACCTGGAGGCCGACGGGCAGGGCTACCGGTATCGGGCGGATATGTACTTTGACCTCGACCACCTGGCCCTCAACATGCGGTTCATCACCAACAAGATCCGGCCGTTCAAGGGCCTGGAACTCCACCCGGAGGCCGTGAAGGCGGTCACGCTCGTCTATGACAGCCAGGGGCTCACCCTGGTCACGGGCATCACGGGCTCCGGGAAGAGCGCCACGCTGGACAGCATCATCGACGCCAACAACCAGACCGCCGACGGGCACATCGTCATCATCGCGTCTCCCGTCGAGACGATCCATCCGTCCAAGCGCTGCATCGTCCGGCATCGCGAGGTGGGGCGGGACGTCGGTTCCTTCAAGGAGGGGGCCATTCAGGCCCTCCGGCAGGACCCGGACATCGTGGTCATCGGGGAGATGCGCGACCCGGAGACGATCGTGACGGGCCTGGAGATCACGGACAGCGGGCACAAGGTCTTCTCCACCCTCCACACCGGCTCGGCGGTGGAGAGCATCGACCGGATCATCGGCGAGTGCCCGCCCATCGAGCAGAACCGCATCCGGGAGCGCCTGGCGGACACGCTCAAGTGCGTCCTCTCGCAGAAGCTGGTCGCGTCGCTGGACGGCAAGAGGGCCCTGGTCAAGGAGGTCATGCTGATGAACTCCTCCGTGCGCGCGGCCATCAAGAACAACAACACGAGCGAGATCTACCAGATGATGCACGAGGGGAGCGCG
>CAYRZX010000067.1:0-23714 GCA_964428665.1 uncultured Gemmatimonas sp. | reverse complement strand
TTGACTCAACTCAGGCGTGTAGGCCATTGACGGCCTCCCGTCTGCGCTCCCGGCGCTCCTGCCTCACCAGGTCGAAGTCCCGCGCATTGCAACAGTCCGGGCACTCGAACCGCTTGACGATCTGCCCGAAGGCCGTCTTGAACGTACCCAGCGCCATTGTCCCGCCGCAGCACTCACAGGGCCGGATTTGGGCAACCCACCAGCAGTGTTTGCACCTGCCCGCGTAGCTGCCGCCGTCCCGCCTGTGGGCGTCCGGGCAGTCACAGAGGAAGTCCACGACGTAGTAGGCCGTCCCGTCCGGCTTGGACACTTCGGCGCTGCCGTCGCTGTCCAGGCGGAATTGATACCCGTTCTCGACGGCGTAGGCCAGCGCCAGCTTGTCGTCCGGGTCGCCGGGGTTGAAGGAAACGGGCTTGACTTGGGGAGAAGAATTGCTTACCATTAAAATACCCTCCACTATGGAAGGTGATTGTTTTCGGCCTATCGGGTATGCTTTCCGGGCTAACCGATGGGCCGATTTATTTTCTCCCCGTCCCTGGGGTCGTTGCTGGTCCCGTCCTGGTCTGCGGGTCGGACGCCGGGGCGCAAGTTCCGGTAGAGCGGCTTCGTCGTCATCCGCGTTCTTCTTGACGCCGGGGCTGAACCTTGCTCCTGCTGGCCTGTCCTCCTCCGGCGCTGCGTTGTCAAAGAGCGTTCAAACTAACTGCGTATAATATACGAAATATCTTTATTCAAGTCAAGCGAAAAACAGTCGTCTTGTAAAAATATCTTGACTTAATACAAGCACTATAGTATATTGGCTTTAGAAAGGAGGCAGGACATGGACAGGATCAGCCCACAAGAGGCCGCACAGATCAAAGGTTGTAGCAATCAAGCAATCTTAGACGCGATCAAGGCAGAAAAGATTGACGCGGAGCGTTTCAGCCGCGTATGGCTTATCAAGAACAATCGGAGGTTCCAGCAGTGGACTCCGGGGGAAAAGCACCAAGCAGCAGGCCGCGCCCGGTGGTCCACGTCGAAGGCGAAGAAGAAGGCGAAGAAGTAACCGCCTTCTGCCTTGACTTCCGGCTCTCAGCGTCTTATATTCAGCCGCGATGCGCTTTTCCCGGCTCTGAGTGCATCAGGCTTTGGCGGAAGGTGGTGCCGATAGGGTATCGGACCGGGACTGAGACCCCCGGAGACGGGGCAACCCCCTGTCTGGAGTTCAACTCTCCCACCTTCCGTCTTTAAAAATCCCCTTGCTTTCTGTCCGGCAAATGCCGATATTTTAAGTGGGTCTCAGTCCCGGTTCGGTATTCTACCGATACCAGCGCCAAGCTTTGAGAGTTGAGCTTGGCGCTTTTTATTTCCCCTTCCGGCCTTTGCCGTCCGGCAAGGGGCGCAGATCGACAGCCAGCGACAGGCGGCCAGCGACAGACGCGCAGACCGGTCAGCCCTTGCACGTGCGACAGGAGCGGCCAGCACGTGAGCACTCCCCCCCCCTGGGGGGTGGACCCGGAACATGGCCCCCGGCATCGGCGGGACGGGACTCCTGAGCGCCCGCGCGGAAATTGCCGAAATCTTCGGCCTTGACATCCCCTTGATCCGGGCGTACATTCCCGGCATTGTCTAACGCGGGTCCGCACGTCTGCGTCGGGAGGGGGACAATGGACGCTCGCATACATCGCAGTCAGGGCTAACGGTGACAGCCGCATCGGACAGGTGCGGCTTTTCTATTTCATCCGCTTACAGAAACAACGAAGGGAGGGTTGTCATGAAAAAATATACTTTGATCATTCTGGCCTTGTTGCTTCTTCCTGAAAGCTCTGCGGTAGGCCAGGAAAACGAGCTTGCGGCTGCTGTGCCGGTGAGGTTGAGCGACGCCGTAGGAGATACTATAGACGCTTCTGAGGCTAACCGGTACGGGCTTTTTACTGACGTGGAAAACTTCGTGTCGGCTGTTTACTTTCGTATGCCCAATGGAGGGTATGCAGTAAAAATCACCAAGTTCAACCAGAATGGGGTGGAGGTTAATGAAGTTCAAAAGGTTTTGCAAGTTGGCTTTGATTTTCTTCGCAATCGTCTGAGTAATCCCCTGTCTCTTGGGCAATCCAACCTGTTTGAACAGCTTCAAACCTATCAGAAGTCTGGACAGTGGACGATGATCACGACCAGCGCCGGGGAGAAAATCGAATGTCAGATCAGTTCTGTTAAAGGTAGTGACACGGTTCTCATTACCTATTCGGACGGCACTCAACGCTATCTCAGCTTAAATCAAGTGGTCAACGCCACGCCTCTATCATCACAACCTCAAATCTCTCCACGCTCGTTCATGCCCATGAGTGAGAACCAGCGCAAAGAACATCCCGTTGTCGGCGCGAAGGAAGTTGCAGGGGAGTTCTCGTTGGTTAAAACTCAAGGGACAACTAATCTCAGTATCACTCCCTCGTTTGGTTACTTTGCAACAAGGTATATTGAATTGGAAGTAGGTTTTGCTGCCTCCTTTATTGGAGACGACGCAGACAACAGCTTCACCGTGATGCAGGGAGGCGCATTAATCGTCCTCAACGCGGTCGGCGAAAACAGCACTGTAGGCCCTTTTGTGCAATTTGGCGGAGGCTTTCTTAACGCTTCGGCTGACGTAGGTGGAACGAGTACTTCAAAGACACATGCCGCTATGTTTCTCGGTGCTGGTATCCGAACCTTTCCCACGAAAGATCAACGAGTCGGATTTTCATTTGGGTATGGTTATACACGATATTCCAGCATCGGAGTGCATTCGCTTGGAACTCAGCTTTCCTATTTCTTTCTCAGGTAACTTGGACCACCTGTCAAGGGAGGGCGCTGCGGCTCAGGCATCAGCCCGATACCGGCAGATCGCCCTCCCTCTGCTCTCTCTCCTCCTCCGTTGCCTCGCTGAGACGATCCGCCATAGCTGCAAGACGGCCCTCGTCTCGCTCTGCCTGCCCTGCCTCGATCTCCCGCCTGCGCTGCGCCTGGACAGCCTCAAAATGAGCGACGGCGATCCGCCCAAAGTCCGAGTTGACCGCCGCGATCAACTGCTCCGCCAACGTCTCCGCGTCATTCCGGTCGCTAACCAAGTCTTCAACCCCCACGTGCCAAATCTCGCCCACGTGCCGCATGAAAATCTCAATCAACTTCGGGTGTCCGGCCTTCGCCCCATCCACGAGCGCCTTGACCACGTCGGGGGCGGCGTCCAGGAACCAGCCCCGGATACGCTCGGCGACCATCTGCCGAAACGCCGGGTCTTGCTTCCAGCGCCAAAGTGTGGCCGGGTCAATCTTGAACTGCTCGGCCCACTGCTTTTGAAGGGGTGGGACACGACACTCGTTTGGGCAGGCCAGCCACGAGGCGTACGCCTCACGGACAGCCGGTGAGTGGGCGCGTCCGTCAAGGGGGGTGATCTCGTCCATTTTGGGGCCTCCGTTCAGGGGGTTGAGATTGCACGTCGGTTCAGGGGAGCCAGATGTCAGGTCGTGGTTTCCAGCAGGGGGAGGAGATATGCAAGTTGGTGCAATGTCGGGCAGTCAACAGTGGGTGATATGCCCCTGATATTTTTAAAAATTATTAAGTAATTCCAGCAGCCCGCTCGCTGCGTTCTCAAGGGCTGTCAGGTGGCCGATTAACTCGGACTCCTCCGGGGTGTAGCCTGTCCCCCTCGGCACGGCGTAGCGCCTCCGGCGTTTCAAAGCCGTGAGCCAGAACCGCGCCCGGTGCTTGATCCAGGTCAGCCCGGCCACGTCGCGTCGGTCCAGGCGCAGCAGGACGCCGAAGTCGTCACGGATGCCGGGCGAGCTCGGGGCCCGGGCGATGTCAAGGGCGGTGATCAAGTGGTCCCTTCTCGAAGGTGCTCAAGGTGATCATCTTCGGCCAAAGGTGTCCAAGATGCTCAAGGTGAGCACCTTCGGACGATTCGTATATTTTACAATGAGTTAGCTATCCGCTTTCTCTCGAAGGCGCTCAAATCCGGGTTTTGAGCATCTTCGGGGGTACTCAGGGCGTCCCCCCTGTGTTGAAAAGCGCGTCAAGGTCCTCCCCGACGCCCCGACCAGAATCGCCGGAAGATGCCCCCGGTAGCTCCCAGGTCCACCCTTCTCTTAGCCCCTTCTTCTTGGCCTTGACTCCCAACGCTTTCTTTGCCCTCCGTATAGTAGCCTTCGAGACGCCCGCAGCCTCAAGCTCCCCCTCGGCCTCCTTCGAGTCTCGCGGTCCATCGGCCAGGATTTCCCTCAACAGCCCCTTTGCCTCGGCCAGACTCGATGCCTCCACCTCCGGGGCCAGGATTTGCCCGGCAGTGAGACTTGTCCCCCCGGTCCATCGGAATTGACCCTCCACGATGGAGTAACCGAGCGGGTCGGCGGTCGGTCCCAAGTTCGTCTTGATCTGCACGAGTGCCCGGCTGTTCTGGTCGTCCGGGTCATGTCCGGCCAGCAGGACGGATCGACAGGCCGCCGTGAAGTCGATAGACCCCAACCCGCGATAGATCGCCTTCGAGGTTGAACCCTTCGCCAGATGCCGGATGATCATAACAGCGCAGCGGTGGGCCTCCGCAACGTGCGCCAGCCGGGACAGGACAGCCCGGACCTGGTTCGCTCGGTGGATGTCCAACTCAGGGGGGAGAAAGGCGGTGATCGGATCGAGCACCACGAGGCGGGCAGACGTTGAACGGATCAGAGTTTCGAGGTAGGACAGGCCGGTTGAGTCGAGGGGGAAAGGCTCGTCTATGGCAAAGACCCGGCTCACGTCTGCGCCCATCTCATCGAGACGGGGGCGGATCGTATCAGACAGGGCATCCTCTGCGGTTAAGAAAACCGTCTGCCCAGGATCCATCTCCTCCACGTCCGGGAGGCTGTGTCCTATGCTGAGCGCCGTAGCGACGGCGAGCGCCAGAAAGCTCTTGCCTTCGCCGGGATCGCCTTCCAGGGCCGTGAGTCGTCCGAGCGGGATTCTCGGATGCCAGAGCCATTCGACCTTCTCAGGCTGAACCTCTGTTAAACAGCGTAGCGCCGGTAGGCCGTTCCTTGCTTCTGGTTTCTCGCTTACCAGCACGTTCTCCGCGCTGATAAGGTCCTCAACAGAGACCGCCGGGTCGTAGGCCCTGGTCGCAAGCTGTGACGCCCGGACGATGAGGGAGCGCCGGACATGGGCGTCTGCCACAAGGCGGGCGTGATGCTCGATGTTGGCGCTGGTCCCTACCTCCCCGGCAAGCTGCGACACGGCCACGATGCCCCCGGCTTCTTCGAGACGACCCATCTTCGTAAGCTCGGCGGTCACGGTGATCTGGTCAGCGGCCTCCCCCCGGTCGTTCAGGTGGCAGATCGCCGTCCAGACGTGCCGGTGCTGGCCGCTGTAGAAAGACTCAGCCGTCAGCAAGGAACGGGCTGCGTCAATGGCGTCAGGGTCGTTTAACAGCATCGCCCCCATTACCGCGCGCTCGGCGTCGAGGTTCTGCGGTGGGAGCATTGTCAAATCTTTGTTCACGCTCAACCTCCTCAAGGCGGGAGGCCGGGGCAGCTTGAGGTCTACCCCGGTCCTCCCAGGTCCGGCCAGGGGCCGGGGTTCAGTTCTGCGCTGCAAGGTGCCACGCCGGGGGAGGCGGCATGGTGCTGGGTCTGTTCTACGATCTGCATTTCGCGTTCGACGGTCTCGATCTGCCGGGAGATCGCCAGCCGAAGCCGGGTCAGATCGCGGTGCTGATAAAACAGGGTCATCAAGCGCGGGGAGAGAAAAGGCGCTTGACATAGCGCCCTGGTTTCCGTAACTTCGCACATGAAAATCTCCTCCCTTCGGGAGATGGGCCGCGCCTCAGCTGGGCGAGCGTGGAGCGCGGTGGGTTGACGTGGACCCCGGTCAGACATGGCCGGGGTTCTGCTTTTTCAGGCGGGGATCGTCTCCCGCTCCTCCTGAGTGCAACGCTCGATGTACTCCTCCAGGTGCTCGCGTCTGAACCTCAGACATGTGTTGATCTTGACTTTCTTCAAAGCCCCGGTGGTCGCCAGCCAGTACACCATGTTCTTACTCACACCCAAAATTTTCGCTGCTTGATCTGCGTTCAAGAGTCCCTCCATCACGCATCACCTCCCGAAAAAAGAAGGGCTGGAAATCTGCCTCACGGTATGTGTTTTACACATTCGCAAGGTAAGAAATCCAGCCTTATATGTCAAGCGTAACTCTATGTTCTACAATAGATTGTGCCGACATAAAATCAGCGTTTTTATGTCGGCACATTTCGCTTTAGGTGCAGGCGTTCGATATACCTGTCGAGTCTATCCAACTCTTTGCGCGTAGGGTTCTTTGAACCCACCACAAGTTTTTCCTCCAGCAAGTCGCGCCAAATATCGAGTCTTTGCATACCGGAGAGCGGATTGGTGTCCCGGTTCCAATTGTGCACCAAGTAGAGGGTGCGCTGAATGAGGGTTCGTTTATCCGGCTTGAGAGATTCGGACAGCACCTTTCCGTACTTCTGAAGAAAGTCCCAATCGTCTCGGTTGCAAGCCGCCTGTACCCGGTCGCAAACCCACTTCGCGCCTGCATAGGCTTTGCACGATGTCAGCAGGCTGAACAGGGCATCATCGTCACCCTGTTTGGCCTGCATCCAAACTTCCAACAAGTCTCCCTGCTTACCGAACACGCTATACAAAACCTTTAGAGCGTCAAGCTCGCGTGCCTCCTCTGAGGTGTTCTCGCCTTGCGTGTTTTTGAATATTAATCGGTCGGCAATCTCCCAAAGAGGATCGCCGTCGTTTTGATCTCGCTCTACAGACATAACTCCCTCGCTATGCCGGTGACCAAATAGTGACTATAACGTGCGTGAAAGTATAGAATCTGTGTGACTCTATGATACCATAAGTGAAACGCCTTAGCAACGAAAAAATAGGGAGATACCGCCAAAACCCAATGTTGACGCGGGTTCCGGCGATACCCCCCTATCAATCGCCCTATGAAAGTCAAGAGAAATCTTTGATTTGGGCTCATTTTTTGAACACCGAAAACCTATACGTTCGCCTGACTCTGCTCATCTGCTGGCCAGAAAGATAAGGGGGGAGGCGTTGACCGCCGCACGCTCAGCCACGGCTTAACTCCCGCTTCAGGTCATCCAGGTCCACGACAAAGGCATCTACCTTCTCGCGAGACAGGGCCAGCAAGAAGTCCGTGCGGTCCAGACCGGCGATGTAGGCTGCCTTCTCCTGCGAGACCTCGCCGCGCTCGTACCAGTGGATGGCCGCCGCAAGTCGCAACTCCCTGACAAACTCGACCGGCACCGCCTGCTCACCTTCAGCCTCATCATTTCCAAAGCCGTGGAGGCCCTGGCCGATCCTGAAGTCTTTGCCCGCGTCCACTCCCCCCTCCGCCATCTCATCGTGGACGAGTACCAGGACATCAACCCCGCCCAGGAAAGGCTCATCCAGTTGCTTTCCAGGGACCCCGTCCAGCTCTGCGTCGTCGGAGATGATGATCAGTCCATCTATCAGTGGCGCGGTTCGGATGTCAGCAATATCCTCACGTTCGCCAGACGGCGCAAGGCCGCCACCGTCCGGCTGGAGACCAACCGCCGCAGCCTGCCTCAGATCGTCAGCACCGCCAACAGGTTTGCCCGCTCTATCCCGGATCGGCTCCCCAAGGCCATGAGACCCACCCGCGCCGGGGCAAAGGTTGAGGTGGTCCCCTGGTCGGCGGACACCCCGGAGGATGAAGCGTCCAGGATTGCCGACACCATCGAGCGCCTTCACGAACTTGGGTATCGTTATCAGGACATCGCCGTCCTGTTCCGCTCCGTCCGCACCTCCGCCAGGCCGCTGGTGGACGAACTGGAAGAACGCGGCATCCCCTACTCCTGCGGCGGACGCACCGGCCTGTTCATGCAGCCGGAGATAGGGTTTTTCGCACAGATACATGCCTGGTTCGTGGGCGAGGAGTGGCGGGACGAGCGCTACGGGGAGAAGCATTCCGTCGAACTGGATCAGATCGTGGACGGCCTCAGCCGTCACTTCAACGGCGGCAAGACGATCCGGGGTCTCAAGAAATACCTCGAAGACTGGAAGACCATCTGTCTCCGGGGCAACCGCCCCGTGAACCTCGTCCGGGACTTCTACCGCCTCCTGAACTTCCTCAACGCTCATCAGATCGACGTCGATTCTCCGCCCGGCTCCGCCCGGTTCGGGGCCTTCGCCCGGTTCTCCCAGCTCCTGGCCGACTTCGAGCACGTCACCCGGCGCGGGCAGCCGGTGGAGGAAGGCGGCAAACGCAAGTATCGCGCCGGCAGAGACCGGGGTCTATCCTACTATAAGCGGCTCTACAGCTATCTCATGTACTACGCCCGCGACGCCTACGAGGACTTTGAGGGGGAACAGGCGTCCCTGCTGGACGCCGTGGACATCCTCACGGTGCATCAGGCCAAGGGACTCGAATGGCCCGTCGTCTTCATCCCGGCCCTGACGGACCTCCGCTTTCCGTCCTTTAACGCCGGAAAGGAACAGGACTGGCTGCTTCCAGAAGAGGTCTTCCCCAAGAAACTTCGTCTCCGTTACGAGGGGGGGGACACCGAGGAGCGCCGCCTGTTCTACGTTGCCTTCACGCGCGCCCGTGACACGGTTTACGTCTCCTATTTTCGTCGCATCAAACAGGAGATGAAGCCGTCACCCTATCTGGAGGAGGTCGCCAGGCCCAACGGGGGCATCCGGTCCTTCGCCCGCCTCCCACTCCCTGCCGCCCCCGAGGAGATGAAAGAGCCCGAAGCGCCGCCCCTCGACGTGAGCTTCTCCGAGCTCGCCGGCTACGAGGAGTGCGCCTACCGCTACCGGCTTTCCGGCAGCTTCGGCTTCCAGCAGCAGCTTGCCGTCGAACTCGGATACGGCAGGGCCATCCACCACGTCCTGCGCCACGTGGCCGAAACGGTCCGGCGCACTGGCCGTCTGCCCACCGCCCGGCAGATCGAGAAAATGCTCGACGAGGAGTTCTACCTTCCCTTCGCCGACCGGCCAGCCTTCACCCGGATGCTGGCCTCTGCCCGGCGTCTGGTGGACGGCTATCTGGACCACTACCGGGAGGAACTCAAACGGATCTGTGAGACCGAACGGCCCTTCCAGGTCCATCTGCAGGACGGCACGATCTCAGGGCGGGCCGATGTCATCCTCGACATGGAGGATGGGCAACCTGGCCGCCTGGCCATCGTGGACTACAAGACGGCCAAGGACTCAGGCCAGGACGACCGCTTCGCGTTTCAGATCGCGATCTACGCGGCCTCTGCGCGAGGAGAAGGGCTGGACGTTATCGCCGGTTACGTCCACGAACTGCAACACGGCGTCCGTGAAGCCGTGGATGTCAGCGCAGAGGCCCACGAGCGGGCCGTCACCCGCGCCGCCTCCGCCATACACGACATTCGGAGCGGCGCCTTCAATCCGCAACCTGAAGTTGACAAATGCCTCCAGTGTGATTATCATCTCGTGTGCGGATACGCGGCTGTGCGACATGGCGAGAGCGAACCGTGAAGACGACCATGCGTTCCAAATGCCTCATTTATGCCTCAAATGCCTCACGGCGGAGACGATGAAACCGGACAGAAACCGGACAAACCGGACAGGTGTTCCGTAGGTGGGAATCCTGGCGAACCTCCGTTGCCCACATCGCAGCGGCGCATCCGTGCGCTGCCGGAAAACCACCTTGACAAGCCCGATGCCTGGAGGTACATTTGAGGATATGAAAACACTGGATATTACGCGAGCCACTGCCTCGCTGGCAGATTATGCCCAGGACGAAAGCCGCGAGACCGTTATCGTGACCAGGAAGGGGAAGCCGATCGCGGCACTGGTGCCGATCGAAAATGCGGATTGGGAGACCGTGGGTCTGAGTACCCATCCACAGTTTCTGTCACTGATTGAACGGTCCCGAGTTCGGCAGAAAATGGAAGGTGGCATTTCAAGTCAAGAGATGAAGAGTCGGCTGGGACTTTAGATCAAAGACAGGGACAACCGCCGGTATTTTCAAGAGAATTCCCGCCAGATGAGCTGTTTGGCGGGAGTTTCTTTAAAGCCTGTGTGATGGCCCGGCCCCCTGTGGCAGGGTCGAGGGCAGGACGTGGCCGACCACTGCACGCATTTGAGGAATATCCATCATGGCACGACCAAAGGGGTCATCGAAACTGGAAACCCGCGACTACCGCCACACCGGCCAGAAGCGCAAGAACATCCCTCCGGCCAGGATCGCCGCCGAGGGGGAGGTCCCGAAGGTCAAAAAGGCGCGCTACTACTACAGCCCGCACCTCTCGCCTGAACTCCGGTTCGACCCTACAGGAAAGGCCGACCGGGTCATGGCCGTGAAGGAGAAGGTCGGTCAGTACCTCACCGAAGCGGAGAGACAGGTCCTCGACCAGGCCCTGACGAACCAGCAACCCTGGCTCGAATGGGCGGCCAAGAAGGAGCAGTACGACCGGGGCTGGTTCGAGGTGGACCCGGTGGCCCTCCACATCCACGAGCGGGTCAGCGCCCAGGCCGCGGTCTACAACTGGTTGAATATCTATCAAGAAGAAGGACTGTCCGGCATCATCACCCACCAGCACGGCGGTCCTCGACGGGGGTATCTTTGACCACCGGGAAGAACTGATCGAGCGTTTGCACCAGGGACCCGGAGAAGAAGCTCGCGCCCTCGGTGGCCGTCACCCCGGATGGTCCTTTGCCCAGCCGCTGGACATTACGCACGATTCGCGTAACGTTTGATTGGCTGAAGGAGTACTCCCTCAGCGGGGTCTGGCGCGTGCTGGATCGGGTTGATTTGAGACCTCGCTCGGCACGGGTACAACTGTATAGCCCTGATCCCGACTATATCTCCAAGCGAGCTCGCCTGTATGGGTGTCTGCGAGAGGCTGCCGCTGACCCGGAGCAAGTCGTGGCCTTGTTCATGGATCAGATGGGCTACTTTCGTTGGCCTCAACCTGCCGACTCTTGGGCCGAGTGTGCACCGGCCCCAGCGCCGTTGGCAAGCCTGGCTGGACAGAACAACCGGTTCTGCCAGCGGGAAGCCGTGGAGACCATCATCTACTTGCTGGAGCTCGCACTGCCGGGCCGCCTCCGCGCCACCAACTTCCAGAAGTTCCAGGTGGACGCCGCCAACTTCAACCTGCTATTATCGGGTCAAAAGCCCACATTCGCTCAATGTTGTAATAGCATTCCATTTTGAGCGGTCGAGCGGGCCATAGGCGGCGCTCTGCATCGCCACGTATGGCCTTCTTCTTATGCTGCGCAGGAGGGACGTCGGATGGCGGAGACAGCGGATGTGATCATCATCGGGGGCGGGGTCATCGGGTGCGCCACGGCCTATGAGCTTGCCGGGTCGGGCCTCAGGGTCACCCTGTTGGAGCGGGGGACCGTCGGGGGGGAGGCGTCCTCGGCCTCCGCGGGGCTGATCGTGCCCCTGCACGCGACGGAGAGGGGGCAGAGGACGCCGCTCTTCGACTTCTACTGGGCGTCCCTCCGGCTCTTCCCGGGCCTGGTGGCCGAGCTGGAGGGGGCCACGGGCATGCGCCTCGAATACGACCCTCTGGGGCCTGTCCGGGTGGCCGTCACCGACGACGAGGAGGCGCGTCTGCGGGAGTCGTTCGATGGCTGGAGCGGGATCGAGGGGGTGTCGGTGGAGTGGGTGGACGGAAAGGCCCTGCGCGACGCGGAGCCGGGGCTGGGGCCGGAGGTCCGCTGCGGGGTGATCTCCCACGATGAGCCCTACCTGCATCCCGGACGGCTGACCGAGGCCCTGGCGCGGGCCGCCGTGCTGCGCGGGGCGGAGGTCCGGGCGGCCTGCCCGGCCCTGGGCGTGCGGCAGCGGGGCGGGAGGTTCGCGGCCGTGCATACCCCTGACGGGGAGGTGGCGGGGGGGGAGTTGATCATCGCCGCAGGGGCGTGGAGCCGGGTGGCCTGCGGGTGGTTCGGGGTGGACGCGCCGATCGGCCCGGCGCGGGGGCAGATGGCCTCGGTGCGCCCTGCGGCCCGCGCGCTGAGGCGGGGCGTCACCGCCTCCACCGGCAGCCTTCTTCCCAGGCCGGACGGGTCGGTCCACGTGGGCGCCACCGTGGAGCACGTGGGGTTCGACAGCCGGAACACCCCGGAGGGGGTCGTGGCGATCCTGTCGGCCCTCCCCAGGCTGGTCCCGGCGCTCAACCGGGCGACCCTGGAGCGCTGCTGGGCCGGCCTGCGCCCCTGGTGCGCGGACGGCGCGCCGGCGGTCGGACGGCTGCCGGGGTGCGAGGGGGTCAGCCTGGCCAGCGGGCACTTCAAGCTGGGCATCACGGGCTGCGCGATCACGGCCAGGGCGCTCCGGGCGCTGATCCTGGAAGGGCGGACGGACCCCCTGGCCGCCCCTTTTTCGCCGGAGCGGTTCGCATCGAAGGTCGAAAGGTCGAATTAGGAACTCAGGAAATCAGGAACGGCTTTCCTGAGTTCATGAGTTCCTGATTGTCCCTGTCGTTCGAGGTGTCTATGAGTCAGCGCGAAGAGGTCATCGTCGTCTCCGGGCTGCCCCGCTCCGGCACGTCCATGATGATGCAGATGCTGGAGGCCGGGGGCGTGGCGGTCCTGACGGATCGGGCCCGGGCCGCCGACGAGGACAATCTGAAGGGGTACTACGAGTTCGAGAGGGTCAAGGCGCTCCCGCAGGACACGGCCTGGCTGAAGGAGGCCGGGGGGAAGGCCGTCAAGATCGTCTCTGAGCTGCTGAGGCGTCTGCCCGCAGACCACGCCTACCGGGTCATCTTTATGAGACGGGACCTGCGGGAGGTCCTGGCCTCCCAGGGGCAGATGCTCGTCCGGAGGGGGGTCGCATCCTCCGGGGTGAGTGACGACAGGATGGCGGAGGTCTTCCGCAAGCATCTGCGGGAGGTGGAGGCGTGGCTGGAAGGGCAGCCGAACGTGGCGGTGTTTTACGCCGACTACAACGGGATTCTGAAGGAGCCGGCGCGGTGGGCGGAGGAGATCGGCCGGTTTCTGGGGGGCCGGCTCGACGTGAAGCGGATGGCGGGGGTGGTGGATGGGGTGCTCTACAGACAGAGGAAATAAAGGCGGAACGCGAAAAGCGCGAAAGAGATCGCGAAAAGCGCGAAAAAAACCGAAGAGTGTGAAAGGCGGAAGAGGATATGAGTCGTGAGCAAGTCCCGCAGGAGGCGATCCTTTACAAGAAGGTGCCCGTCCCGGACGCCTTCCTGTCCACAGGGGCTGACGGGAGGCGCTACGGGGGGGATGTCCGCATCGGAGACCTCACCGGGGACGGGAAGGTGGACTTTCTGGTCTATCAGTCGCTGGGCGGGATCAAGCCGAGCTTTCTGGGGGCGTTTGACCTAACGGGGGAGCCGATCTGGTCGGTCGGGGACCGGGGCTTCACCCTCCCGGACGCGGACGGCGGGGAGGCGCTTCGCACGACTGCCCCGGACCGTCCGGGGCCGGTGGCGATTTACGACCTCGACCGGGATGGGGCGGCGGAGGTGGTCTGCATCCTGGCGGACTTTGACGCCCGGTCCACCAGCCGGTGGCGCATGGGGGAGACCCGGCTGACCCTCCTGGACGGCAGGACCGGAAGGGTCAAGCGACAGGCGGCCCCGGAGGCGTTCAGCCGGTGCACGGCCTGGGTGGACGGCGAGCTTCACCAGGCCAACTACGTCCACCAGCGCCTGATGATCGCCAACTTCCGGGGGACGCCTCATCCCCAGGATTTTGTGGTCAAGCTGGGCGACACAGTCCTGGCCTTCAATCACGAACTGGAGGTCCTCTGGTCCTACACGAAGGACCGGTGGTACCGGTATCCGGGGCACTCCGCCTACATCCCGGCGGTGGGGGACCTGGATGGGGACGGGCGGGACGAGGTGAACGGCGGGCACTTCGGGCTGGACCACGACGGGGGCGTGCTCTGGGAGAGGGACCTCGGCGTCAACATGGACGCCGTTCTGGTGGAGGAGTGGGACGGGGACGCGGGCAACGGGAAGGAGGCGGTCGTGTCGGGCGAGGGGCTGGTGATGGACGGGCGAGGGAACCCCATCCTCCACCTGGGCAGGGAGGCGGTCCCGCACGGCCAGGAGGTCCGCTATGGCGACGTCCGCCCGGACTCCCCCGGCCCGGAGCTGATCATCCGCTACAACGGCCACAGGCCCGACCTGATGGTCGTGAGCAACGCGGGGGAGGCGCTCTGCCGGTTCCAGGCGGACCCCTCTCCCAACAACACGGGGCTGGAGGTCGTGCGCTGGGGGGGGGACGCGGACTGGATCTACAGCCCGGCGGCGCTGTTCGACGGCTATGGGCGCAAGCGGGTGACGTTTCCGGGGCTCCCCCCGCCCGTGGGCGGCAGGATGGGGTGGTACCACTGCTTCCCTGCGGACGTGTGCGGGGACGAGCGCGAGGAGGTGGTCCTCTACAACCCGGACAGCGACGGCATCTACATCTACACCCCGGCCCCCTTCGACGCGGCGGCGTTCCGGGGCTATCGCCACACGGCGCGTCAATACAACGCCCGGCTGATCGACTAAGGAAAGGGCCTCATGTCACAACCTGTCCGCAAGTTTCTGCTGATCTCCATCGACTCCTGGCGCTACGACGCGCTCAGCCGGACAAACCCGCGTCTCAACACGCCCAAGTTCGACGCGCTGACGGAGGGGTTCTCCCTGGCGGAGCGGTTCTTCGTCACGGCCCCGGCCACCCGCCCCTCCCACGCCTCCCTGTTCACGGGGCTCTACCCGTTCGAGCACGGCCTCTACGGGCAGACCTACCTCAAGATGTTCGACGGGATCCCCAACCTGTTTCGTCGCTTTTCCGAGGCGGGCTATCACATCACGGGCCGGTCGGAGCGCCCGGACGTGTTCCGGTTTCTGGACTTCGACCGGTTCATCGGGCCGATGGACCCCGCCGTTAGGGACCAGCACCTCGGTTCGCTGGAAAATCTGCTGGGGATGTTCGCGCTGCCGGAGGAGACGTCGCAGTTCTGCTTTCTGCACTTCTTCTACACGCACGGGGGGTACGGGATGCGCGGCATGCCGTCCGCGCCCAACCTCCGGCAGATGGTGGCGGAGGGGAGGGGGGAGGAGGCCCTCCGCTTCTACCACGCCGCCGCGGTCCACGTGCAGGAGTTTCTTATAGTCGAGGTCTTGAAGCGCGTCCCGCTGGACCGCTGGGCGGTGTTCATCTTCGGGGATCACGGCGAGGGGTTCTGCGAGGAGGTGATGGCGCACGGCGACAGGCTCCACCAGAACGTGGTCCACGTCCCGCTGCTGGCCCACGCGCCGGGGCGGGAGGGGCTGACGTTCCCCGAAGGGCCGGTCTCGATGATCGACCTCTTTCCGACGCTGGCGGGCCTGGCCGGGCTGGGGGTGGACTACCGGGGCTACGGGCGCGACCTGCTCAAGGGGGGGGGGAGGAATGAGGAGCGGTGGGTGCTGACGGAGCTGGACAGCCTCTACGGGATCGGCTTTCTCAGGCCCCAATACCTCGACCTCAAGCGCGACCAGATCACCTCCAGGGTTTCGGTGGGCCACCGGGAGCTGGAGAGGGACCCGGAGGGGGGCCGCTCCTGGACGATCACGGACGGCCGGAGGCTCTACCGGGAGGACGAGGGGACCGGCGAGTTCGTCCTGCGCGAGGTGATGAGCGGAGAGGACCTCCCCTGCGACGACCCCGGCCCGTTCAGGGCCATTCGCGAGGGGATTCTGAGCGGCTCCGCGTACCGGGGGCTCCAGGCCCAGGAGGCCACCTCCGAGGAGGCCAGGATCCTCGAAGAGCGCCTGCGCGCGCTGGGCTACATCGCTTAGTCGATCGGGGGGGCGTTCTTCAGCAGGTCTGCGATCAGGGCGTCGAACGCCTCCTGGCCCTTTGCCGGGCTGCCGTGGAGGGCGATCAGTTTATTCAGGACATCCGCCTTGAGGCGGGGCAGGACCTCCTCCATCTTCTGCGTGAGGAGGGGGTTGTCCAGCAGCCGGAAGGCATCGGCTGCGCTGAGCTGGCCCGGGTGGTGATGGCCAGTCAGGAAGGCGCAGAGCTGGTACAGGATGTCGAGAAACTGGGAGTAGGAGGAATTCGGGGCGTAGCCGAGGAATTTCTCCTTTGCCCGGGGGTCGTAATAGTTGTCCTTAATGGCGACAATGAGGCGCTTGGTGTCGGGGTCGAGAGGCATGGGAAATGGTCCCTCCTGCGGATGGCTAAAAAATAAAAAAGATGGTCCCACACGACAAGCACGAAATGGGAGGCGCGCGATGATTCAGTACGGTACGCCGGAGGCGGCGGGGCTGTCGCAGGGGCGGCTGGGCGTGGCTTACGGCCTGCTGGGGCGGTGGGTGGAGGAGGGGAAGGTTCCGGGGGCGGCGATTCAGGTGACGCGGGGCGGGGTCTGGATGCCGCCCCGGGGCTTCGGGCGGATGGCGCCGGCGCCGGACGCCGCGCCGCTGCCGCCGGACGCCATCTTCCTGGTGGCCTCGGTCACGAAGCCGCTCACGTGTCTGGCCGCGGTGATGCTCGTGGAGCGGGGCCTGATCGCCCTGGACCAGCCGGTGAACGAGATCGTCCCGGAGTTCGCGGGCAAGGGGAAGGAGGCCATCCGGGTCATCCACCTGCTGACCCACACCTCCGGCCTGCCCGACATGGTCCCGGCCAACCTGGAGCTCCGGAGACGGCACGCCGGGCTGGACGCCTTCATCCGGCATACCTGCGAGTGTGACCTGCTGTTCCCTCCGGGCACGTCCGTGAGCTACCAGAGCATGGGGATCGCGATGCTGGGGGAGATCGTGCGGCGCATCGACGGGACGCCATTGCCGGCCTTCCTGGACCGGGAGGTGTTCGGGCCGCTGGGCATGCGGGACACGTCCCTGGGCCTGAAGGAGGAGATGAGACTCCGTCTGGCCGCGGTGCGCCTCCCGGAGGGGCAGCAGGGGACGGACTGGAACTGGAACACGGACTACTGGCTCAAGCTGGGGGTGCCGTGGGGGGGCATGCTGTCGACGGCGCAGGACATCACCCTTCTCCTGCGGACGATCCTGAACGGCGGGGCATTCGAGGGGACGCGGATCATCGGGACGGCCACGGCGCGGGCGATGATCACCAACATGGTGGCGGCCATGCCCGACGTCCCGGGGCCGGTGAAGCTGGCCAACGCCTGGGGGCTGGGCTGGCACCTCGGCGTGCCCACGTCGTCGGGGTATTTCGGGGACCTGGTCTCGCCCCGGATGTTCGGGCACGGGGGGGCCACGGGCACGGCGGTCTGGGCGGACCCGGACCTGGACCTGACGTGCGCGGTCTTCACCACGCAGCCGGGCATCGGCCGGATGCTCGGCCTGGTCTCGAACGCGGTCGCCGGGGCGGCGGTATAAGAGCGGGGTCGAGAGGTGGAGGAAAGCCGAAACGGGGAAGGGAGAACCGGGGAATCGGGGAAAAGAATCTCACCGTTTCACCGTTTCACCGTTTCTCCGATTCACTTTGGTCCCTGCCTCTGTTTAAGGAGGTTCTATGAACATCATCGTCATTGTGCTGGACAGCTTCCGGCAGGACCACGTCGGGTTCTACCACCGGGGGAAAGGGCCGTTTGAGGGGGTGGCGGCGTGCCGGACGCCGAACCTGGACCGGTTTGCGGCGGGGTGCGTGGCCTTCGACAGCGCCTACCCGGAGGCCCTGCCGACGATTCCGATCCGGTGCCAGCTCATGACCGGGCAGCGGACGCTCCCGAACCGGGGGTGGCAGCCGCTCACGCCGCAGGACGTGCCGATGGCCCGCATCCTGGCGTCGGAGGGCTATGTGTGCGGGCTGGTCTCGGATACGTATCACTACCGGGCGCCGGGGATGAATTACCATCAGGGGTTCCACTGCTACCGGTGGGTCCGGGGGCAGGAGTACGACCCCTACGTCTCTTCTCCGTCCCGGCGGAGGATCGAGGACTATGTCAACGATCGCTACCCGGAGGCGTGGCGGAGGCGCATCGGGCAGTTCCTGGCGAACACGGACGGCTGGGAGTCGGGCGCGCCGCGCTTCCCGGAGCAGGTCGTGGAGGAGGCCGTGGCCTGGCTGAGGGCCAACCGGGTCCACAAGAGGGTGTTCCTGTGGGTGGACTCCTTCGATCCCCACGAGCCGTGGGACCCGCCGAAGGCGTTCGACACGTACACGGACCCGGCCTACCGGGGGCCGAGGCTGATCATGCCGATGGGGGGGATGGCGTCCTCGTGGGCCACGCCGGAGCAGACGCGACACATCCAGGGGCTCTACGCGGGGGAGGCGGCGTTCGTGGACCACTCCCTGGGGCCGCTCTTCAGGGCGCTGGAGGAGCTGGGGTATTTCGACGACTCGCTCATCCTGCTCCTGGCGGACCACGGCCACCCGCTGGGGGACCACGGGAAGTTCCTGAAGGGGGCGGACCGGATGTACAACGAGCTGCTCAGGGTTCCGTTTATGGTGCGGCTTCCCGGGGGCGCGCAGGGCGGGAGGCGGACGTCGGCCATCGTGCAGTTCCACGACGTGCTGCCGACGATCCTGGACGCGGCGGGGCTGGGCAATGAGACATCGTCCATGGACGGCAGGAGCTTTCTGCCCGTGCTGAAGGGGGACGCGGACGGCCACCGGGACGCGGTGATCACGGGCTATCATCACGGGACCGACCGGTGCACGCGGGACCGGACCTGGTCCTACGTCCAGCGGCCCGAAGGGGAGCCGGACGAGCTGTACAACCTGGTGGAGGACCCTCGCGAGCGGACGAACCTGATCGACCGGCACCCGGACGAGGCCGTGCGCCTGGCGCGGGCGTTCGGGAGGTCGTTCAAGCGGGCCGAGGGCCGGGTGGTGAAGGGGATTCAGGGGCAGTACGAGCTGGCGTCGGGGAGCGTGGCATGAACGATGAAGTCAGAACGATGAACGATGAATAAAGACGACGTGGTCATCCGGCCCCTCGCGGACGCGGACCTGCCGCGCTGCGCGGAGATCATGGCCGCGCAGGACCCCTGGAAGGCCCTGGGCATCGGCGTGGACCGCTGCAGGGCGGCCATCGGCGGGGCGCACCTCACCCGATACGGGCTGTATCTGGAGGGCCGGGTGACCGGCCTTGCGGTCGTGCACCCGACGGGGTTCGTCTCCTCGCCCTACCTCGCCGTGCTGGCCGTGGAGGCGGCGCACACGGGGCGCGGCCTCGGCTCCCGCCTGCTGGCGCGCGTGGAGGAGGAGGTCTTCCGGGACCGGCGCAATCTGTTCCTCTGCGTCACGTCTTTCAACGAGCGGGCGCAGGGGTTCTACCTGGCGCGGGGCTATGTCCAGATCGGGGCGATCAAGGATTTCTTCAAGCCGGGGGTGGATGAGTTGATCTTTCGGAAGGTGAGACGTGAGACGTGATAGCCCTGCTCCTCCTGCTATGCGCCGTATCTGATGCCTGTGCGGGCGACGCCCGGCCTTTCGCGTCCTTGCGTCGCGAGGGTTACCGCGTGGCCTCCGGCCTTTACCGGGTCGAGACGCCCGTTCCGGCGTGGGACAGCCGGGACAGTCTGACCCTTGCGGCGGGGACGCGGCTGAGGCGCATCCGGTCCTTCGAGGCCGGGGGGGTAGAATATGCCCTGTGCGTGGACGTGGAGACGCTGCAGACGTTTGTTGTAGAGGAGCGCAGAATAGACCGTAGGGACGCGATTGATCGCGTCCCTACGGATCGCCTTTATGAACATGCGCTGAAACGATATGCGAATGCCCCGATGAAAGGGAAGGACCTAAAGGGGGTGGTCCTGACCGTGGACCTCTGCCCGTCGCACCGGCGCTGGGACCGGGACCTGTTCGAGGCGCTGCGGGAGATAAAGGCGGATCGCCCGCTGCCGGTGGCGGTCTGTGTCTCCGGGGCCTGGGTACGACACCACGAAAGGGAGTTCGAGCAGCTCTGCGCCTGGCACCGGCAGGGGGAACTCGACCTCACGTTCGTCAACCACTCGGACACGCACCCGGTCGGGGCGCACGGAAATTTTATGAACAGCGGGGGCGTGGACTTTGAATCGGAGATTTTGAACGCCGAGGTGACGCTGCTGGCGCGGGGGATTGTCCCGTCACCCTTCTTCCGGTTCCCCGGCCTGGCCCACTCCGCCGCCCGCCTCAAGGCCCTGGAGAAGTATGGCCTGATCCCGGTGGACGCGGACTACTGGCCGGGGCGGGACCACACGATGACGGATCATCTGCCGCAAGGCATCCTGCTGATGCACGGGAACGGCAACGAGCGGGCCGGGGTGCGATGGTTTCTGGAAATGGTCAGGCAAACGGGGCTGAAGGAGAAGCTGCGCGACGGGACATGCCGGGCGTTCTCGCTGGCGGATTGTGCGAGGGATAGGTAAGGGCGAGGCATGCCTCGCCCCTACTTCGCCGCCGCCCTGTCCTTCGCGGCGTGGAGATCGCCAGTGTGCGCCAGGACCTTGCGAATGGCGGCAGCCACGTCCTCCATCTCCTGCGGGCCGCGCGGGGGGTGGACCTTCAGCTCGATATTCCCTTCCGCGATGGCGGCCTCGGCCACGGGGCAGACCCCCTTGCCGTAGAGCCGGCGGCCCTTCAGAATGGGCGCGTTCTCCGGCAGGCGATAGGGGAGTTCCTGCATCTCCTCGAACAGGGCCACGGTGTGGAGAGGGGTGTAGCCGTTGCGCTGGAGCGGGACGCCCTCGGCCTTTACGGCCTCCAGGAAGGTCGTCCGGTCGATGCCTGCCGCGCCCGCGTCGAAGTCGAAGATAAAGTTGTAGTAGACCTCGCGGGCGTCCGCGGGCGGGATGGCGGGGGCGGGCCGAATGCCATGCAGCCCGGCCACGGCCCGGCGCAGGGTCTCCGCGTTGCGCCGGCGGATTTCGTTGTGCCCGTCCACCTTCGGCAGAAAGGCCAGGCCGAGGGCCCCCTGGAGTTCGTGCATCCGGAGGTTGTAGCCGAGCTGGCCGGTGCGCCCCCCCTTAGCCAAGTTGACGAAGTCCCACGCCCGGTCCAGGAACCGCTGCTCCCGGCTGACCACCATGCCCCCCTCGCCGATGGGCAGGATCTTTTTCATCTGAAAGCTGAACGCCGCGATGTCCCCCAGGATGCCCGCAGACTTCCCTCGATAGCTCGCCCCGTGGGCGTGCGAGCAGTCCTCAATGACCAGGATGCCGCGCTCCCCGGCAATGCGGTTGACCGGGTCCATGTCCACAGGCAGGCCGTTGGCGTGGACCACGGCGACGGCCTTCGTGCGGTCCGTGATGCGCTCCCGGGCGCTCTCCGGGTCTATGTTCAGGGTGTCCCGCACCACGTCAGCAAAGACCGGGATGGCGCCCAGCATCAGGACGGCGCTGGCCGTGCTGATGAAGGTGTAGGCCGGGACGATGACCTCGTCTCCGGGGCCGATGCCGGCGGCGGCGAAGGCGGCGTGGAGCGCGGCGGTCCCGGTGGTCGTGGCCACCGCGCCTGCGACCCCGCACCAGGCGGCGAAGGCCTCCTCGAAGCGGTGGACGGTCTGCCCCCCGGCCGCGCAACAGAGCCTGTTCGTCCTGAGCGTGGCCAGGACGCTCTTCTCCTCCTCCTCACCGTAGAACGGCCAGTCCGGGAAGGGGGCGCGCCGGACCGGCTGCCCGCCCAGAAGCGCCAGATCGCTCATGGGAACCTCCGTATAAGACAGTCCTGAGTCCTGAGTCCTGAGTCCTGTCACCTGTATTCTATATTCTGCCCCTCCGCTTGTCAAGCCGAAAGTCAGATTTCGCTTGACGATAAGATATAAAACTGCGATCATGAAAAACAAGGCAACAGGCAACAGGCAACAGGCAACAGTAAAAGAGGACATCTCATGCACATCCTGATCACCGGCGCGACGGGGCGCATCGGGGCCAACCTGACGATGGCCCTCCTGGCCAGGGGGCACACGGTGCGGGGGTTCGTGTATCCGGCGGACGCCTCCCGCGCCCACAAGTTAGACGGGGTCGCGGGCGTGGAGATCGTCACGGGCGACCTGCGGAACGCCGACGACGTGAGCGCGGCCCTGGACGGGGTCGAGGCCGTGTACCACCTGGCCGCGGCCTTCGGCGGGCCGTTCGACAACCCGGGCTACCTGGAGGTCAACGCGCGGGGCACGCTGAATCTCCTGGAGGCGGTCCGGGGACGGGGGCTCAGGCTCCACCGGTTCATTTACGCCAGCACGGAGGCGATTTACTGGCGGCTGGACCAGAAGGGGCGGCTGTTCGAGCGGCCGATCCCGGAGGAGATGGTCAGTTCCACGCATCAGATGCCCTACTTTCTGACGAAGTGGATGGGGGAGGAGCTCTGCACGACCTACTTCCACCAGTACGGGATTCCGACGACCTCCTTCCGGTTCGCCACGGTGTTCGAGCCGAGCGAGTTTTTGAACGAGGAGGGGCTGCCCCGGGCCTTCACCATGAGTCCGGTCCTCAAGTCCTTCCGGGACCGGCAGAGCCCGTCGGAGGAGGAGCGGCGCGTCCTGGCCGACCTGGAGCGGCAGTGGTCCGGCAAGGAGAAGCTCCTGGTCCAGCGCAACCCGGACGGGCGGTCCTACCGGCAGCAGTGGTGCGACGTGCGGGACATCGTGCAGGGGCTCGTCCTGGGGTTAGAGAGGGACGCGGCGGCCGGGCAGTCGTTCACGCTGGCCGGGCTGACGATCGTGTGGGAGCGGGACGTGCCGGCGATGGCAGAGCGCTTCGGCGTGGAGGTGGCGGACGCGCGGATGGCGACGCCCAACTTCTTCGAGTTCGACCTGAGCAAGATCCGCCGGCTGCTGTGCTATCAGCCTCAGCACGGGCTGAACAGCCTGATCGACACGGCCCTGGCCATCCGGCGAGGGGAGAAGACGGACGTGGTGCCGACGGGAGTTCGATGGGGGAAGGCATAAAGGCAACGCAGAACGATGAACGCGGAACGATGAAGTAAAGGCATAAACCCGTTCATCGTTCATCGCTCTGACTTCATCGTTGAGGTATTATGAGACTTTCCGCTGCACAAAAGCAGTTCTACGCCAAAAACGGTTACCTCGCCGTGGAGGGCGTGTTTTCCCCGGGGCACGTGGCGGCGCTGGCCCGGAGGTTCGAGGAGCTGTGCGAGGACTGGCAGGGGGAGGCGGCGAAGCGGGTGGGGATCGCGCAGGAGCCTGCGGTGGTTCGAGGACAGGCCGGGGTCGCCGGGACGGAGCGGACGATCCGGAGCATGGCCCGCCTGGCGGCGCACGAGCCCCTGTTTCACGCCCACGCGACCGACCCGGGCCTCGTGGGGCTCGTGGCGGACCTGATCGGGGAGCCGCTCAGTCTCTACGTGGACCAGGCGATGCTCAAGCCGCCCCGCCACGGCTCGGAGAAGCCGCCCCATCAGGACAACGCCTATTTCAAGATCAAGCCTGATGACGCTGTCATCACCTGCTGGTGCGCCCTGGACGACGCCACGGTGGAGAACGGGTGCATGCACTACTTCCCCGGCTCGCACCGGCTGGGCGTGGTGGCGCACGAGAAGATCCCGGACACGCCGCATCTCGTCCCGAAGGGGGGCGATCCGGGAGAGGCCGTGGCGGTCCCGATCCGGGCCGGGGGGGTGCTCTTCCATCACGGGCTGACGCTCCACACCTCCCCCCCGAACTGCTCCGACCGGTGGCGGCGGGCCTACATCTGCCACTACGTCCGCTCCGACGCGGAGATGACGGCCCTTCGCCCGGACAGCCCGCCGTTGCTTAAAGTGCGTTAAAAACCATTCAGGAGGACCTTTTCATGGCCCGTTACGTGCGCGTGAGCAGCATCTCCTACGCCG
>CAYRZX010000066.1:0-23731 GCA_964428665.1 uncultured Gemmatimonas sp. | reverse complement strand
TATCTGCAGTCGAGGCCGGAGGTGGACGGGGGACGGCTCGGCTGCGTGGGGGTGTCGTTCGGGGGGACGATGACGACCTATCTGTCGGCGCTGGACGGGCGGGTCGGGTGCGCGTGCATTAGCGGCTACATCAGCACGGTGCGGGGGGACGCCATGGGGATGCGGGGGCGGGCCAACACGTGCGGGGCGCAGTACATGCCGGGGCTGCTGACGATCGGGGACATCCCGGACGTGGCCGGGCTGATCGCGCCGAGGCCGGCCTGTGTGGAGATGGGGGAGCGGGACACCTGTTTCATCATTGAGGACGCGCAGAGGGCCTACGACCACCTGGCGCGGGTCTACCGGGCGGCGGGCGCGGCGGACCGGCTGATCGCGGACCGGTTCCCGGACGATCACCAGTTCAGCGGGAGGAGGTCGCTGGACTGGTTTGATAAGTGGTTGAAGGGGTAAGATTATGGTCTATGAGGCGCTGGTCATCGGGGGCGGGGTCAACGGGCTGTCGACGCTGTATCACCTGCACCGGCTGGGATGCAGACGGCTGGGGCTGGTGGAGCGGTTCCGGCTGGGGCACGGCCGGGGGAGTTCGCACGGGCACTCGCGGGTCACGCGGAGCGCGTATGTGGACCCTGACTATGTCCGGCTGATGCAGGTCGTGCACGGGGAGGAGTGGCCCAGGCTGGAGCGGGACGTGGGCCGGACGCTCATCCATCGTACCCCCGGCTGTTTCTACGGTCCGCCCGGGGGCAAGTACGAGCGCTACGCCCGCGCGGTGGCGCAGGCGGGCGCGGACGTGGAGCAGATCGACGTGGTGGAGGCCCGGCGGCGCTTCCCGCAGCTCCGGTTCGGGGACGCGGGCGGGGCGCTGCACGACCGCACGGCCGGGCTGGTGGCCGCGGCCGAGACGATCTCCGCCCTGATCGACCTCTGCCGACGGAACGGCGTGGAGATGCGCGAGGAGACGCGCGTGCTGGGCATCGACCTGGCGCGCGATCCGATCCGGGTCGAGACGGACCGCGGCGCGCTGGAGGCGGAGCGGCTGGTGGTCACGGCGGGGTCCTGGGCGTCGGAGTTGCTGCCTTTTCTGAAGCAGAGGTTAAAGGTCCTCCGGCAGACGGTTTTCTACTTCAAGGCAAATGGGCCAGCGGAGGCGTTTCAGGTGGGCCGGTTCCCGGTGTGGGGCTACCTCGGAGACGGGGAGAACCACATCTATTACGGGCTGCCGGCGTTCGGGCGGGAGGGGATCAAGGCCGCCCGACACATCACCTCTGGGGCAGGGGATGACCCGGAGGAGGTCCCTGAAAAGGCGGATGAGCGCGAAATGGGCCTGGTGCGCGCCTTTCTGGACAGGGAGTTCGTCCCCCGGATCGAGGGGTTGCTGGACGCGGAGACGTGTCTCTACACGATGACCGGGACGGAGGACTTCATCATCGACCTGCATCCGGAGGACCCGCGCTTGGCGGTGGGGGCGAGCTGCTCAGGGCACGGGTTCAAGTTCGGGCCGATGACGGGCCGGGCCCTGGCCGAACTGGTCCTGAAGGGGCGGACGGAGACGCCGGAGTTCGAGGCAATGCGGAAGAAGTTTGGGATTCGCTCGTGAGGAGGAGGGACTATGAGGTGGGGATGTTGCGGTCCGGCGGAGCGGATGCAGGCGGTCTCGGATGCGGGTTTCGACTATGTCGAACTCCCAGTGCGGGCGCTGCTCCCTGACCGCCCGGAAGAGGCGTTTGAGCCGGTTCGAGAAGGCTGGAGGGGCAGCGGCGTCCGGCCGGAGGCGTTCAATGTGTTCGTGCCGGCGGCGCTCAGGATCGTCGGAGAGGCGGTCGATTTCGAGGCCCTCACCGCCCACGTGGACGCCGTTCTGAGGCGGGCGGCGTCGGTGGGCGGAGAGGTGGTGGTGTTCGGGAGCGGGGGGGCGCGGAACGCGCCGGAGGGGTTCCCGCCCGGCAGGGCCTACGATCAGGTCGTGCGGTTCTGCAGGATGGCCGGCGAGGCGGCGGGCCGGTATGGCGTGGTCATCGCGATTGAGCCGTTGACTCGACAGGGCTGCAACATGATCAACACGGTTGCCGAGGCCGTCCGTCTGTCGCGGGATGCGGGCAGGGGGGAGGTGGGCGTGCTCGCGGACCTGTATCACATGGAGATGGACGCAGAGCTGTGGCGGCACATCTCAGACGCCGCCCCGCTTCTGAGACACGTCCACCTGCCGGCGCCGCAGGTGGAGGCGCTGAGGTCGGAGGGGCGCGACTTTGATCACAGGACTTTTCTGAGGACCCTGAAAGAGGCGGGTTATGACGGGCGGATCTCGGTGGAGGACAACAGCAGGCGATTCGTGGACTTCGAGGCCGAGGCAGGGCCTGTGCGGGAGCGGCTGGTGGAGTTGTGGGAGAAGGCGTAGGGGAAGTGAGATGTGAGGACCTTGAGAGAGGAGTGAGGCATGCGCATCGGTGTGATGGGGCTGCACTACGGGCACATCGGGGGGATGTTCCGGTCGGCGGCGAGGGCGACGAACGGGGAGATGGTGGGGATCGTGGAGGCGGACGACGCGCTGTATGAGCGCTACACGAAGGACCGGAGGGTCCCGCGCTACAGGACGCTGGAGGAGATGCTGGAGAAGGCCCGGCCGGAGCTGGTGCTGGAGGGGATCACGCACCCGGAGAAGGCCGCTTTCGTGGAGGCGTGCGCGGCGGCGGGGGCGCACGCGCTGCTGGACAAGCCGCTCTGCCGGACGCTGGAGGATTGGGGGCGCATCCGGGCCGCGGTGAAGAGGCACGGGGTCAAGCTCTCGATGTGGTTCACATCCCGGAGCTATCCGCCGTTCATCGCGCTGCGGGAGGCGATCCTGGCGGGGGACCTGGGGGAGGTCGTGAGCCTGATCTCGACGCACCCGCACAAGCTGCGGCGGGAGACGGCGCCGAAGTGGTACTTCGACCCGAAGGCCTACACGGGGACGTTCCACGACGTGGCGTGCCACGGGGTGGACCAGGTGCGGTGGCTGACGGGGGCGGAGTGCGTGGGGGTGCACGGGCTGGAGACGTGCAGGAAGTTCACGGAGGCGCCGAGGCTGGCGGACCACGCGCAGGCGTCGTTCCAGTTGAGCAACGGGTCCCTGGCGTTGTTGACGGCGGACTGGCTGACGCCGCAGGACTCGCCGTCGTTCGGGGACACGCGGTTCATCCTGATGGGGACGAAGGGGTCGGCGCACCTGCGGGCCTACGCCGGGGACCACCTGCTGATCGTGTCGGACGGGAAGGGGGCGCACGAGCCGAAGCTGCCTCCGGCGCAGCACGATGTGTTCGTGCAGGACATGATCGAGGCGCTCTCGCGCGGGGGGGAGCATTTCATCTCCACGTCGGACGTGCTGGGGGTGGCCCAGGCGTGCCTGATGGCGCAGGAGTCGGCGAGAAGAGGGGGGGAGTTTTTGAGGATTGAATCCACATGAAAACCAAACACATCCGCATCTCAGAACGCGATGGATTTGAGCGGAAGGCCGTCCCCTGTGCGTTCACCGTCGCGTTCGATCGGGGGGCGTTCCGGCCCGGAGACCCGGCCAGGCTGTTCGACCCCGAAGGGGAGGAGCAGGCCATCCAGGTGGACGCCGTCAGGGCGTGGGAGGACGGGAGCGTCCGGGCTGCGGATGTGACGTTCTCCGTGCGCCTTCCGGCGAAGGGGGAGCGCGTGTTCAGGTTCGAGTACGGCGAGGGGGCGACGTCGGAGGCCAGGCAGGCGAGTCCGGTTGAGGTCCGTGAGGGGGGCGACCCGGTCGAGGTGCAGCAGGGGCCGGTGATCTACCAGGTCCGGCGGCGGGGGTTCAACCTCGTGGATCAGGTGATCTTCGGCGAGAAGCGCTTTCTGCGTCCGGGCTCGCGGGGGGTGGTCCTGGTCCTGAAGGACGGGCGGGAGCTGCTGCCGGAGGGGGAGGTCCGGGTCGAGGCGGAGACGCGGGGGCCCCGCGCAGGGCGGTTGCGCGTGGAGGGGAGGTATCCGGGGGGGTACGGGTTCGTCACGCGGGTGACGTGCTTCTCGCGCGTGTCGTGGGTCCTGGCGGAGCACGAGGTCGTCTCGGGGGATGCTGGGCAGATCGCCTCGGTGATCGCGGAGAGCGATTTCGACCTTCCGGCGGCCTCCCTGTCCGTGGCCTTCGGGGCGCGGCAGAGGGCGGACGGCAAGGCCACGAGCTGGGCCGTGGTGACGGATCGGGTGTCCACGGTGGATGTGGCGGCGGTGGGGGCCTGGTCGGATGCGGGGGCCGTGCGCTACGAGGTCGGGCCGGACGGGCGGTTCCGGGCGATCTTTCCGGTTGAACAGAGGCCCTGTGTGCTGTATTACCACTATCTGATCACGCCGCCGATGGACCATTTCCACTCGCCGGCGCCGTCCATGGCCACCGACCCGGAGTGCCGGGTCCTCTCATAGGAGACGCTCTTGTACGACCTGATCATTCGCAACGGCACGGTGATCGATGGGACCGGGGGACCGCGAAGGCAGGCGGACGTGGCGGTGAAGGGGGACCGGATCGTCCGGGTGGGGGCGACGGATGGGGCCGACGCCCATCGCACGGTGGACGCGGGCGGGCTGGTGGTCGCGCCGGGGTTCGTGGATGTCCACAATCACTCGGACGGCTGGGTCCTCAAGATGCCGCACCTGACCTTCAAGACGAGCCAGGGGTTCACGACGGAGGCGCTCATGGTGGACGGGATCTCGTATGCGCCGGTGACGCCCGCCACCGCGCCTCACTGGCTGCACTACCTCCGGTCGCTGAACGGGCTTCAGTTCCGGGACTACACGGGCTGGCGCAGCATCTCGGACTACATGGCGCTGCTGGACCGCCGGAACGTCCAGAACACGATCGCGCACATCCCCTACGCCAATGTGCGGACGATGGCCTGCGGCTGGGGGCGGGCGGCCCCGGACGACGTGCAGGTGAATCAGATGCGGCGGGAGGTGCGGAGGGGGATGGAGGAGGGGGCGGTGGGGGTCTCCACGGGCATCGACTATCCCTTCGAGTGTTTTGCGACTACCGATGAGATGGTCGAGGTCTGCGAGGCGATGGCCCCGTGGGGGGGGCTCTACGTCACCCACATGCGCTACAAGAAGGGGACGATGCGGGCGCTGAAGGAGGCCGTGGAGATCGGGCGGAGGGCGGGCGTGCCGGTGCACATCTCCCACCTGAAGGGGACCTCGCCGCAGCAGGTGGAGGAGATCCTCTCCTATGTGGACCGGGTGGCCTGCAGGGAGGTGGATTTCTCCTTTGACGTGTACCCCTACCTGCCCGGCTCCACGATGCTCAGCTACCTTCTGCCCTACGAGGTGTGGGAGGATGGGCCGTTGAACGCGGTGGTCAAGCTGACCGACCCGGTCCTCCGGGAGCGGTTCGAGGCGCTCCTGGCCGACTACGCGCTGGGGCTCGACCAGATCCACATCGCATGGGTCGGGGGCAAGGAGAACACCCGGTATCAGGGGATGAAGCTGCGGGACTACGTGGCGCAGACGGGCAAGGGGACGGCGGATGCCCTGTGCGACCTGCTGATCGAGGAGAATCTGGCGGTGCTGCTGGTGTTCGACCAGGGGGAGGACCGGCTGGTGGATGCCTTTCTCCAGCATCCCAGGTATATGATGGGAACGGACGGGATCTACTTTGAGGGGGGGGTCGTCCATCCGCGCGTCTATGGCTCGGCGACGCGGCTGATCGGGCCGCTGGCGCGGGACCGGGGGCTGTTCTCGCTGGAGGAGGCGGTGCGGAAGCTGAGCGGGTACCCGGCGGAGCGGTTCGGGCTGAAGGACCGGGGCGTGATCCGGGAAGGGGCGTTTGCGGATATCGCGGTCTTTGACGCGGAGCGGGTCGCGGACCGGGCCACGTTCCGGGAGCCCCATCAGCCCTCGGAGGGGATGCGCTATGTGATCGTGAACGGGGTGGTCGTGATAGCGGAGGGGAGGCCGGTGGAGGGGCTGGGGGAGAAGTTGCCCGGCCGGGCGCTGAGGTTTAAGGAATAGGGGCGCGTGGTAGGGGCGCGATTCATCGCGCCCCTACCACGCCCTACACGCAGAGGATCGTATCTTCGTCGTCCTGTCCAAACAGGTGGCGGATGGCCAGGGCTGCGGCCCCTCGCACGAAGGCCTCCTCGTCGGAGGGCGCAAAGGTGAGGCGGCGCTCGACTTCCCAGTCTGAGGGGACCCTGGGGGCGATCTCGTGCCGGATGGCGTCGGTGAGCGGACCGCCGGCCTGGACGAGGTCTCCGCAGAGGAGCAGGCGGTCCGGGTTGAGGATGCAGACGGCCCAGGCGAGCGCGGCGCCGATGGAGCGCCCGGCGCGGTCGAGGACGTTGAAGGCGAGGATGTCGCCGGCCCCGGCCGCGTCGGTCACGACCCTCAGGGTCAGTCTGGACAGGTCCCCCCCCACCAGGTCGGGCAGCTTGGACCGGATGCCCCGCCCCAGCTCGCGCCGGACGGTCTCGCAGATCGCCCCCCCGGAGGCCACGTCCTGCAGCGTACTCCCTCCCGATGGCTCGCCGAGTCGCCCCCCCTCTCTCTCTTCGATGACCGCCTGCCCCAGCCCCAGCCCTGCCACGGCCCCCCGGTGGATGCCTCCCTCGATGGCCATCCCTGACCGGATGCGGTCGCCCATCTGCACGAAGAGGACGCTGCTGTCCCCTGAGAACCAGCCCTCTCCGACGGCCGCGGCGTCCACGTCTCTCCCGGCCCGCACGGGGATGCCGAGCATCCCTTTCAGCGTGTCCTCCAGCTCCTGGAAAGAGGTCTCCGGGTAGCCGTCGAGTCCGACGCCGAGCCCCCGGAGATGTTCCAGAGACAGGCCCGCGCCCTCCGCAGCCGTCAGGATCGCCCTGCGCAACCCCTCGATGAGCGCGTCCGGCGACAGGGCGCCTTCGAGGCGCACGGGCGCGGCAGGTTTTCCCCCCAGGCTCACGACCGAGGCGAGGATTCCGCCGGGCCCTGCGCACAGGCCCCCCACGAAGGCGGACGCCGGGTCGATGACGAGGCGGGCGGATCGCCGTCCTCGCCCAACGGTACATCCGAGCTCCGCCTCACAGTGGCCGTCCTCCTTCACCAGCCCCTCGGCCATCAGGTCGGCGATGAGGTGGGTGACCGTGGGCATCTGGAGGTGGGTCAGCCGGGCGATGTCCCCCCTGGAGACGGCCCCGCGGCGACGGATCAGGTCGAGGATGGCCCTCCGGCGCGCCTGACGTTTGAGTTCGACGATGGTGTCGGTTTCGGGCATATTTCCACGGCAGGGGCGACCCGACAGGTCGCCCCTACATTACAGTTCCACGCCCAATCTCCGGGCGGCGTCGAGGATCTGTCCCCAGGTCCGGTCCTCGACCTCGATGCCCTCCCGGAGCCTCCGCTCCCGCTCCCGGAACGCCCGTTCGCCGGGGGCCAGGATCTCGGCCACGCCGGGGGCCTTCGGGGAGGTCTTGAGGTAGGCGATGAACTGCCGGACCTCCTCCCGGAAGGCGTCGAGGGGGACGAAGCGTTCGATGTCTACGGCGACGGTCAGGAGGGCGTTGCCGGACCGGGGGGCGTCCGGGGCGCTGGCCCCTGCCCCGGACAGGGTCCCGACCAGGAGGTCGATCATCACGCTCAGGCCGTAGCCCTTGTGCCCGCCAAAGGGGAGGAGGGCCCCCCTGGGAGGGTCGTAGTAGACGTTGGGGTCGGTGGTGGGCCGGCCCTCCGCGTCGATGAGGCACCCCTCCGGGACCGGCTCTCCCCGCGCGCGGGCCAGCCTGACCTTGCCGCCGGCCACGATGCTGGTGGTGATGTCCAGGACCACGGGCGGCCCCTGGGCGGATGGGACGGCCACCGCAAAGGGGTTGGTGCCGAGCCGCCGGGCGATGCCGCCGTAAGGGGCCACGCCCTGATCCCCTGCGTGGCCGTTGACGAACAGCAGGCCGACCATCCCTGCCTCGCAGGGGAGGGCCGCGTAGGCCCCGAGGCGCCCGATGTGGTTGCAGCGGCGCACGGCCACGGCCCCGACGGCGGAGGTCCGCGCCTTCCGGACGGTCAGGTCCATCGCCCCCCGCGCGACGACCTGCCCGAAGCCCCATCCGCCGTCCAGGACCGCCGTGGCAGGGGTCTCTTGGAGGGCCTTCAGAGGAGCGCCGGGGAGGATGGCCCCATCCCGGACCATGCCGAGGTACTGGGGGAGCCGGAGGATGCCGTGCGAGTCGTGGCCGGCCAGGTTGGAGTCGACCAGGAGGTCGGCCACGATCAGGGCCTCTTCATCCGGGATGGGAACGGCCCTCAGGATGCGGACGGCGACCTCCCGCAGGGTGTCAGCGGAAAACATCGGCACGGGATGTCTCTCTAAGAATATTACCGCAGAGGAATGAAGGGAACGGGAATAAGATGCGAAAACGTGAGCAAAAATACCGGGCAGGAGGGAGAAAGTCAAACGCAAAATGAGCCGAAGAATGGCCCGGCCAGGGGCTTTTCATCGGGTCGCCGGGACCGGGGCGAGGGGCGCAGAATTAGTCCTTGACAAATTTGAGCGCAAGTTGTAGTTTTTAAAGCTTCTGCTTATGGCATATCCGGCTGATGCCCGTCTCCGGGCCGGCCATCACCTCTGCACGAAAGGTTGTTCGATGGGGACTTACAACGCCAAAAAGGGCGCCTTCACACGCAAGTGGTACGTGGCTGACGCCGAGGGGAAGGTCCTCGGGCGGTTCGCCTCCGAGGTCGCCAGGATCCTCAGGGGGAAGCACAAGCCGATCTACACCCCGCACGTGGACACGGGCGACTATGTGGTTGTCGTGAACGCGGAGAAGGTCGTGTTGACAGGCCGGAAGGCGGAGCAGAAAGAATACGTCTGGTATACGGGCTATCCGGGCGGGCTCAAGAAGGTCGGCTACACCAAACTCATGGGAGAGAGGCCGGAGCGGGTCGTGGAGCGCGCTGTACACGGCATGCTCCCGCACAACCGGCTGGGCCGCCAGATGAGCAAGAAGCTCAAGGTCTACGCCGGCCCTGACCACCGGCATGCGGCCCAGAGGCCGGAGCCGCTCAAGATCGGGAAATAGAATAAGGAGGTGAAGTCTTGGCAAGTGCGCTGATCGCCACGGGTCGGAGGAAGGAGTCCGCCGCCACCGTGAGGCTTGTGCCGGGCGGGGGGCAGATATCGGTCAATGGCCGCCCTCCCCTCGAGTATTTCGGCCGGGAGACGCTCGTCATGCTCATCGAGCAGCCCCTGAAGCTGACGGAGAAGCTTGACAAGTTCAACATCCACGTCACGACCAAAGGGGGCGGACTGTCAGGCCAGGCGGGCGCGGTGCGTCTCGGCATCGCCCGGGCGCTCCTGAAGCACGACGAGGCGCTCCGGAAGACGCTTCGCGTGGCCGGCTTTCTGACCCGCGACCCCCGCATGGTCGAACGGAAGAAGCCCGGGCAGCCGGGCGCTCGAAAGCGGTTCCAGTTCTCGAAGCGGTAAATCGGGGCGCGATGAATCGCGCCCCAACATCACGCATGCATCCCGATCGCAGCCGAGGGGTGCCCGTCCGCGCGGGCGGGTGTCGGCGCGAGGAGACGGATGCAGAGGATCAACCCGTCAGGAGGTTTTGAATGAGCGGTGCGAGCATGAAGGACCTGCTGGAGGCCGGCGTTCACTTCGGCCACCAGACTCGCCGGTGGAACCCGAAGATGAAGAAGTTCATCTTCACGGAGCGGCATGGCATCTACATCATCGACCTGCAGAAGACCATGCGGAGCCTCGAAGAGGCGTGCAGGGTGGTGCGCGAGGCCGTGGAGAACGGCGAGTCGGTGCTGTTCGTGGGGACCAAAAAGCCGTGCAAGGAGATCATCGAGCAGGAGGCCGAACGGTGCGGCATGTTCCACGTCACGGAGCGCTGGCTGGGGGGCATGCTGACGAACTACCAGACCATCCGGCAGAGCATCCGGCGCCTCGATGCGCTCGACCGGATGAGCCGGGATGGGTCGTTCGAGAAGATGAAGCTGAAGAAGAAAGAGGTGATCCAGCTCGGGAAGGAGCAGGTCAGGCTGCAGAAGGCGCTGGGGGGCATCCGGAGGATGGACGGGTTGCCTGGCCTGATCTACGTGGTGGACACGAAGAAGGAGAAGATCGCCGTCTCCGAGGCGAACAAGCTGGAGGTTCCGGTCGTGGCCATCGTCGACACGAACTGCGACCCCGACGTGATCGATCACCCGATCCCCGGCAATGACGACGCCATCCGCTCCATCGGCCTGATCACCAAGCAGATCGCCGACACGGTGATTGAGGCCCGCGAGAAGGTGCGGTCCGAAGAGGCCCTCAAGGTGGCGGAGGAAGAGAAGGTGGTCTCTGAAACGGCTGAGGACATCCGGGTCATCGACGACGCGCCGCCTGCGAGCGAGCGCAGAGGGGGCAGGCGAGAGGGGCGGGGCGAGGGTGGGGGGCAAAGGGGCGGCGGCGCACGGGGCGGCGGCGCACGGGGCGGCGGCAGGGGTGGAAGAGGGGGAGGTGGGGGAGGCGGGCGAGGCGGACGAGGCCGTGGCGGCGCACCGAGCAGGGCGTGACAAGGCTTTAAATCACAAGATAGACGAGCGGGGAAGCACATCAGGGAGCACTGATCCATGGCGATTACATCTGAGATGGTCAAGGCCCTTCGCCTCAAGACCAACGTGGGGATGATGGATTGCAAGAAGGCGCTGGAAGAGGCCGGAGGGGACATGGACAAGGCCGTGGAGATCCTGCGAAAACGCGGGATCGCCAAGGCGGAGAGCAGGGCCGGCCGTGTCGCCAAAGAAGGGTTGATCGTCTCTCATCTCCAGCCCGAACACAGGCTCGGCGTGCTCGTGGAGGTCAACAGCGAGACCGACTTCGTGGCCCGCACCAGCGAGTTCCGGGCCTTTTCGGAGGGGGTGGCCGCGCACGTGGCGACGGCAAACCCCTCTGAGGAGGCGTTTGTCAAAGAGCCTGATAAACCGATCCAGGACAAGCTTCTGGAGTTGATCTCCAAGACGGGGGAGAACATCTCCATCCGGCGGTTCACGCGTTTCGTTCTGGAGGGGGAAGGGGCGGTCACCTCCTATATCCACGCGGGCAGCAAGCTGGGCGTCCTGGTGGAGGTCCACTGCAAGAGCGGGGCGACCGCCCGCGCCCAGGAGTTGCAGGCGTTCGCCCGAGACGTGGCCATGCAGGTCGCCGCGTCCAACCCGGTCGCGGTCTCGCGGGAGGAGGTCTCCCCTGAGCGGGTCGAGCGCGAACGGGCGATCTACCGGGAGCAGGCCGCAGCGGAGGGGAAGCCGGAGAAGGTGCTGGATCGCATCGTGGCAGGTCGCCTGGAGAAGTACTATCAGGACGTCTGCCTTCTGGAGCAGCCTTTCATCAAAGACCCCGAAAAGACCGTGAAGGACCTTTTAGCAGGGCTGGCTGCCAAGGTTGGGGAGGACATCTCCGTCCGGCGGTTCGTCCGTTTTATGCTGGGTGAGGAGTCTGCGTGAAGCCCAAATACCGGCGCGTTCTGCTCAAGATGAGCGGGGAGATCCTGGGCGGGTCCGAGGGGCGCGTGATCGACTCGCGTGTCTTGCGCGACATCGCCGCGGAGATCAAGGGGGTGCGGGAGGCGGGTGTCGACATAGGGGTTGTGATCGGCGGAGGGAACATCTGTCGTGGGCGGGAGGCCAGCGAGCTGGGGGTGGAGAGGGTCACCGTGGACAACATGGGGATGCTCGGCACCGTGATCAACGCCATTGCGCTTCAGGACGCGCTGGAGAAGATGGGCGTCGTCACCCGCGTTCAGACGGCCATTCGCATGGAGGCCGTGGCCGAGCCGTTCATCCGCCGCAGGGCGACGCATCACATGGAAAAAGGCTACGTCGTCATCTTCGCGGCAGGGACGGGCAGTCCCTATTTCACGACCGACACCGCCGCCGCGCTCCGGGCGATGGAGGTTGAGGCCGAGGTCCTCTTGAAGGGCACGAACGTGGATGGGGTCTACGACTCGGACCCCTGTAAGAATGCCTCCGCCGTCCGCCACGACATCCTGACGTATGCGGACGTCCTGGAGAGGCGGCTTCAGGTGATGGATGCGACCGCGATTTCGCTCTGTATGGACAACCGGATGCCGATCGTGGTGTTCAACGTCCTGAAGAAGGGGAATCTTCTCAAGGCCGCGCTTGGGGATTCCATCGGCACCCTCGTCGTGGAGGACCCGCCATGATCAACGACATCACTCACGAAGCCAGGTCGCACATGCAGAAGGCCGTGGAGTCGGTCCAGCACGAGATGGCCCTCATCCGCACGGGCCGGGCGACGACGAATCTGTTAGACGTGGTGCGGGTGGAGTATTACGGGGCTCACGTGCCGGTCAATCAGGTCGCCACAATCGGCGTTCCGGAGCCCCGCCTTCTGACCATCCAACCCTGGGACAAGAGCGCCATTTCCGCCATTGAGAAGGCCATCCTGGCCTCCGGGCTGGGGTTGACCCCCTCCAACGACGGGACGATTATCCGCCTCCCCATCCCTCAGCTCACCGAGGAGCGCCGCAAGGACCTCGTGCGCGTGGTTCACAAGCTGGCGGAGGAGGGGCGGGTGTCCATCCGGAACGCCCGGCGCGAGGCCAACGAGATGTTGAAGGAGGGGGAGAAGGAGGGGGAGATCCCCGAAGATGACTGCAAAAAGGCGCAGAAGCACGTACAGGACCTGACGGACGAGCACATCAAAAAGATCGATGAGATCCTGAAGCGGAAAGAGACGGAGATCATGGAGGTCTAGGTCGGCATGTCTGACAAAGTGTATAGAATCGGCACTCTGGAAGACGTGATCAAGCGGGACTGGACGCAGGTCTTCGACGCCGCGAAGGCCCTCGGCTTCGATGGGGTGGAGTTAGGCGTGCGGGGGGACACCTACATCTGGACGGAACTCTGGGATGCGAATGGGCGCAAGGCCCTGATGGAGCGGTCGCGCCGGACCGGCGTGGAGATCGCCTCCATCTGTCTCCATACGTTCTGGAAGATCAGCTTTGCCGATACGGACGTGGCGCATCGGACGACGGCCAAGGACATCGTCCTTCACACCCTGAAGGCCGCGACGGAGCTGGGGGCGCGTGCCATTCTGATCCCGGTGACCAACCCGAACCAGCTCCCCCCGGAGCAGGCGCACGCCTACTGGGTGGAAGAGACAAAGGCCGTGGCCTACGAGGCCCAGAGGCATGAGGTGAGGATCGGCCTCGAACTCGTCGGAAGGAGTCACGCGAAGACCGGGCAGGACATCCTGAACCTGATCGAGGCCGTGGGGTCTCCGAAGGTAGGGGCTTACTTTGACTGCGGGAACAGCAAGTCTCTGGGCGGCGACCCTGTCCAGGACATTCACCTGCTCAAGGACCGAATCGTCCAGGTACACGTCAAGGACCCCGGCGGCAACCTGCTCGGCCAGGGGCGGGTGGACCTGAAGGGGTGCATCGAGGCCCTGAAGGGGGTGGACTACAGGGGTTACTTTGTGTTTGAGACCCCATCCACCGACGACCCGGATGCGGCGGCCCGGCACAATATCGGGTACTTAAAGAATCTGCTTGGGGAGTGAATCAGTCCTGAGTCCTGAGTCCTGAGTCGTGGGCTTTGGCTCTGGACTCTGGACTCTGGACTCAGAAGGGCCGGGTCCGTTGCCTCCCCACGATTGAACAGGGTCATGCCATTTCCAGGCATGGCCCCTTTTTTTAGGTCACATCACACCTTGCTCCACCACTGTTGACAGACCCTGAGACACGGAAAGACGTGATGCCACGACCCAACTCTACACGAGTCAGTATAACGCTTCAACCCATATCGGGGTCTGAGCCGGACGCCTTTGACGTCACCTTCCGGGGCGCGGACGGCTCCGAGATGACCGGTTCTGAGTTCGCGCTGCCTGCGGGAAAGGTGGGCGCCTGGGAGCTGACGGTGACCGTGGCCGCCGAGGTCTCCACCGGCGGCGGGTTTCTCTTCCAGCGGCGGGGGTTCCTGCTGGGGCACCGCACACAGGACTACAACCCCCTGGGCCGGGACTATGTCACCCTGGACGCGGACTGCGGCGCAAAGTTGACCCTCATCGTCAACACCGCCAACCAGAGCCACAAACCGGGTTTTGCGCAGGTGGTGGTCGCAGGGGGCGCGTTGAGGCCCGGCGACAGGTTCACCCTGCGCGTGGGGGATCGCCGCCGGGGAGGCTCCGGGAGTGAGGTCTACGACAGCACGACGGTCGCCCGGCTGGTCGCCGCCGTGGACCGCGACGGGGGCGGGGTCTACCGGGAACTTGCCGCAAGCCCGGTCAGGGTCGTCATCACGTCCGAGCCGCGCGCCGACCTGTTGCGCGTCCTCGGCCCGTCGATCATCCCCCCCGATGAGGCCTTTCATCTAAACGTCATTGCGTTTGACGCGCACCGGAACGTCTGCGAGCAGTACGAAGGCGTCGTCCACCTGATCGCCCCGGAGGGCATCCAGGGACTGCCGGGGGAGATCCGCTTCGATCCCGATCACAAGGGCATCCGGATCATCGAGGGCGTCCGGGTCTCGACCCCCGGGGTGTACCGGATCGAAGCGAAAGATCCCGGACAGGGCCTGCGCGCCCTGAGCAATCCTATCCTCTGCCAGATGGCGCCGGAGCGTCGGCTCCTTTGGGGCGACCTGCACTGCCACAGCTGGGGCGATACGACTCTTGCCCTCCTGGACGAGCCTACGTTTAAACTGCACCCTGTTGCGTGTCACGAACAGGCCCGGCGGATCGGGCGGCTCGACTTTGCAGCCCCCGGCCCGATGTCTCCGCCCGATCGGTCCGAGCAGCCGGAGATCTGGGAGGCCCACCAGCAGGCCTGCCGTCGAAATGACGAACCCGGTCAGTATGTCCCCTTTCTGGCCTCGGAGGTCCACACTGGACGAGGGGGAGACCGAAACGTTATCTTTCGGGGGTGGGAGGAGGGGTATCTCCCCACCTTCTCTCCCATGGAGAGTCTGCTGAAGGCCTACAGTGATCGGGAAGACGTCCTCCTGGAGTCGCACGTCGGCGGAGGGCCGCCCAACTGGGACGTCTGCCGGACCGCACGTGAACCTCTCATCGAGATCGCCAGCGGTCACGGCTCCTTCGAGTGGCTGCTGCAGAAGGCCCTGGCCTATGGCTATCGCCCCGCAGTCATCGGGTCGGGAGACTCCCACCTTCCGGCGCTCGGTGGTCCGATGTCGGCCCACTGTTTCAGGGGGCGGTTCACCCAGGAACTCAACATCCGGGATACCGGGTTCGGCACGGGTCCCCTCGCCGCCGTCTGGGCGGAGCGCTGTGAGCGCCGCTCGATCTGGCAGGCGATCCGGGAACGCCGCACGTATGCCACCACCGGGGCCCGTGTCATCTTGCAGATGACCGTGAATGGGCGCCGCGCGGGGAGTGAGATTGAGAGCTCCGGCCCCGTCAGGGTGCAGGTCCGGGCGCACGCATGCGCTCCTGTGGAACGCGTCGATCTGATACGGAACGACCGTTGCCTGCGATCCTGGCGCACCGGGGCGCTGGATGTCGACCTCCTTCACGTGGACGAACGGCCGTTGCGCGACGGCGCATATTACGTGCGGCTCCGTCAGACGGACGGGGAGTATGCCTGGAGCACGCCCGTATGGACCCACTGCCCTGGAGGGGCCGAGAGGCCCGATGAAGACCTGCCGGCCTGGAATGCGCACGAGCCGGTGGACCTCTCCACGCTCCGTCCCAACGAAGCGGAGGCCTATGAAGCTGCCCTGCGTCGTTATCTGGAGGTCGAGGAAGATGTGGAGCAGTTTCAGGACATCACGCCGGTGCGGGTGGTAGATGAGGCGCCGGGCAAGGCTGCGTTGTTTTATGCCCATTATGGTCCTGAGCGCGATCCTTTGAGCCTCCGATGGTACTTCGAGTTCGAGATGCCGAAGATCCATCTGGACTGGGGCTGGCGAGACTTCGGGGCGCGGCCTACCTGAAAGTCGATGGATCACCACCTGTTCCACGCTCCGCAGGCGAAAGGGTCAAAACACAGGCCAGACGACGAATCTGATGGAAACTTTCAACAGAAGGTATTGGGATAAGGAGTTCATCCGTGCGACCCCTGTCTTTTGAAGACGACCTTTCCAAACTCATCGCTCAAGCGCAACCCTCGATGCTTTTTGAGGGATCGACCCTGGACGAGCTTGAGGCGTGGCAAACCCGGTTCCGGGCGACCCTGATCGGGCTCCTTGGCATCCAGCCCAGGCGGGCCGGCCTCTGTCTTGAATGCCAGGACGAGGTGGACTGCGGGTCCTACGTGCGCCGCCGCGTTCAGTACCAGACCGAACCCGATGTCTATGTGCCCGCCTATCTGCTGGCACCAAAGCGTATCCCGGAGGGCCATCGTCTACCGGGACTTCTCTGTCTGCACGGCCACGGCCACTTTGGGAAGGACAGCGTCGTCGGGATCGACGATTCCCCCGAGCGAAAGACCGAGATTGACAAACACGACTACAACTTCGGTCAGAAGTTTGCGGAACAGGGGTATGTCGTCCTGGCCCCCGACCTGCGGGGGTTCGGGGAGCGCCGGCCCGGATATCCCGGCCCTCATACGGACTACTGCCCCCGCAACTACATGTGCGCCACGCTGCTGGGGACCACCGTCGTGGCGCTCCACCTGTGCGACCTCGGAGCGGCGCTCGATGTGCTGCAATCCCTCGACTTCGTGGACGGCGAGAAGCTGGGCTGCGCGGGCCTGTCCCTCGGCGGTCGGATGACGATGATGATCACTGCAATGGACCCACGTGTCAAGATCGCCGTCCCCTCCGGCTGCCTGAACCTCTTCCAGGAGCGGTATCAGGCCCTGCGCCAGTGCGGCGCCCAGCTGATTCCCGGCCTCCTGCGCTACGCCGACACGCCGGAGATATTCTCCCTGATCTCCCCCCGGCCCGTGGTCATCGAGTGGGGGCTGAGCGATCCCCTCATCCCCCACGAGTGGGCAGAGCGGGGGCTCACGCGCATCCGCAAGGCTTATGAGGCGGCGGGCGTGGGGGCTCGCCTGTATGTAGACCGTTTTGACGGCGGGCATGTATTCAGTGGAAGGGTCGCCCGGGAAGTCCTGCGGCGGTGGCGCGCGGGTTCCCTATGAGCCTTCCATCTCAAGGAGGCATCGAATGGCAAAGGATTTTCTGGAGTCCCTGAAACAGGGTGTGGTTCTGGGCGATGGGGGGACTGAGGAGGAGGCCCGGATTCGCGGCTACGGCACGCCGAGGGTGATCCTGGAGTTCCCGGAGGTCCTGCAACTGGTCCATCAGGACTATTTCAGGGCCGGGTCGCAGGTGTTCCGGGCGCTGACGAAGGGGGCCACGCGTGCCCAGCTCAAGCAGCGGGGGGGATGGGATAGCCGGATGGAGGAGGTCAACCGGGCGGCGGTCAAGGTGGCCAGACAGGCAGCAGGGGATAAGGGGCTGGTGGCCGGTTGTGTGGGCCCGACAGGGCTGTTCAAGGCAGATGACAAGGGGTCCATCAGCCGGGCACAGGGGGAGTGGGAAGAGCAGGTTGCTGTGCTGGTGAGCGCGGGAGCAGATCTACTGGTCTGTGAGTCGTTCGATCGGCTGGACGAGGCCAGGCTGGCGCTGACGTGCTGTAAGAAGACCTCGCTCCCGACTGTGGCAACAGTGGATTTTCCCCTGGGAGTGGAGGAGATACGAGACCTTCGATGGAGGCAATCGGTCGACAGGGTCGACCCGGCAGGCATCCCCACGTCAGAAGCGAGGACGAGAGACGAGGCGTCTCCGGCGGAGTGCGCGCGCACCCTGGTAGATGACGGGGCCGACGTGGTCGGGTCGAGCGGCGCGCGCGAGCCTCAGGACATGTGGCCGGTGGTGCGGGAGATGCGGGAGGGCGTGGAGGTCCCCATCGCCTTCTTTCCGGGCGGCTACCGGACGAGCCGGCCCGGATGGGAGACGATCCGGGAGGCGATGCTGATCTACGGCATTGAGATGGCCCTGTATGCCCTGCAGGCAAAGGTACACGGAATTCACTGCATCGGTGGCTGTGACGGCGCCGGCCCGGAGCTCGTACGCTCGATGGCCCAAGCGCTGGGCTGTGAGCGGGTTCACATCGAGCTGCGTCCACGTTGAGGAGGTCACGGGTCACAGGTCCAGGGTCAAAGTCAAAATCTATGACCCTGGACTCTGGACTGCTCTCCTGAAAGAGGGTGGAAATGAAAGACAATATCCTGGAGATGTTGAAGCAGGGCGTCGTCCTGGGGGATGGAGGGATGATCATCGAGGCGAGGTGGCGCGGCTACGACACGCCGGATGTGATCGTGGAGCATCCGGAGGTGCTGCGTCAGATTCATAAGGATTTTTTTCGCGCAGGGTCGCAGGCGCTTCAGGCCCTGACGTGGTGGACCAGCCGCACGCAACTGGACCGGCGTCATCGTTGGGGCGACCGGCTGGGCGAGATCACCCGGGCAGCGATCCGGCTGGCAAGGGAGGCGAGCGGAGGTGAGGCGCTGGTTGGGGGGTGCCTGAATCAGACCGCCTCGGGGTCGTGGACAGGGCCGTACATATTCAGCCCCGATAACGCCGGGTCGCGCGACCGGGCGTGCGCCGAGTGGGACGAGCATATTGCGGCCATGGTGGAGGCGGACGTAGACATCCTCATCCCCGAGACCTTTGGCCGGCTGGACGAGGCCCGGCTCTGTCTATCGCGCTGCAAGAAGACGGACATCCCGACGATGGTCCTGATGGGCGGGATGAACAGGATGTCGGACGGCGCATCGCCGGCGGAGTGCGCGCGGACTCTGGTGGGGGAAGGGGCTGACATCGTCGGGTTGGTCTGCGGTCATGACCCTGTCGGCGTGTGGCCTGCTGTGCTGGAGATGCGTCAGGCCGTGGATGTCCCCATTGCCTGTCAGCCGGCTGGCCATCGGCGGTCCGGCCCCAACACGGGGGTGCTCCGGGAGGCGATGATCGTCTCCGGCAAGGAGATGGCTGAATTTGCGTTGAAGGCGAAGGCGGAGGGGATCCACTACATCGGGGCGTGCTGCGGGGCAGGCCCTGAGCACATTCGCGCCATGGCGCAGGCGCTGGGTTGCGAACGGTATCCGGTCACATGAGGGCCTGCGACCCACAGATTTTAGAGGAGATTCGCCATGCATCAGCCCACGCTTTTAAAGCAGGGGGATATGGACCTTCACGTCCTTCGAGGAGGTCCCGCAGAGGTCGGCAGGGCTCAGGGGGCGCTCGACCCGGATTTTGCGCGTGGTGCGCTGAAGGAGTTGCTGGCCATCCGCCACAACTTTGAGCACCCCTATTTTCGGAAGAACATGGCCTTCATGCGGCGGGAGTTCCCCGACTTCATGGAGCAGATGGAGGCCTTCGGGGCAGAGGTGGGGATCGAGAACTTCGACCACACCTACTATCTGCACGTCTACAACACCGGGCGCGCACAGGACGGCTGTTCGGCGTTCGGGATCCTGCTGAAAGACGATGGACCGGCCCTGCTGAGGACCTACGATCCCGTTCGCGCCGGCTCCAGGGACCGGCTGCTGAAGGAGTTTTACCTGGGCGGTTTCCCGGACCTCAAGCCGCACGGGTTTGTGGGGATCGGATGGAAACGGGGGATATCGACCCACACGGCGCTCAACGACGCGGGGTTGATGGTGGGCTGGGCCTCAGGGCTCCCGAAGTTCCACTGGCCCGACAACCCGGAATACCTCAATCTCTATTTTGTCTTCCATCTGCTCCCCCGGCACTGTGCGGACTGCGAGGACGTTCGTCACTTTGCCAGGCAGTACCGGATTTCGGGGGTGAAAGGGCTGACGGGCACGGCCGTGGACGCCAGGGGGAATATGGTGGGAATGGAGTTAGAGTCGGAGAACATCGCGTTCAGGGAGCCGGAGGACGGGTTGCTTCTGGAGACCAACCACTGGCAGCACCCGGACCTCCAGGCCCTGGCCAGGGCCGGGGACCCGAACTTCTGGCGGAGTCCCGACTACTACAACTCGCAGAATCGGGTTCAGTATTTCGCCTGCCACCGGGAGGCGTTCAAGAAGATGAGGACGCTGAAGGAGTTCACCGACTTTCTGTTTGACGTGTATGCCCCTGGCCGAATTTTACAGATGGAAGGTCACAACATCGCAAACTGGAGCACCTCCCACGCCATCTTCATGACCAACCGGGACCGGAAGATGCGGGTCCATGCCTATCCTCTGGAGAAGGGTCGGTATACGGAAGTGGTATGGCCAGGTTGAGGGCGGATCATCCAGGAGGTGAAATGGAATGAAAAGGTCGATTCGCAGGGCCGCTTTTCTGCTGGTCCCGGGGGTCAGTTGTTCGCGGGCGTATATTCAGAAGATCAAGGACGAGGGGTATACCGATCTATCTCCCTACCTTGTTCCGAACCAGGATGCCTATACCGGGCAGGGATTCTCCTGGGAGCAGGTCTGTGAGGTGGCGGAGTGGGCCACGGAGTTCGGGCTGGGGCTGAAGCTGTTCACGGGATACATGAAATACCGGGAGGAGTTCCTGCGGGAACACCCCGAACGCCGCATGGTCTGTCTGCGCGTCACGGGAGGGTCTGGGCCTCCCGTGGAGAGAAACTGGCGCTGCCCGTTTCAGCCGGAAAACAAGGCGGATTACGTAGCCCTGCTGAGCAAGGTGGTGCAACTTCCTCCGCTGCGGGAGATCCACCTGAACGACGAGGCGTCGATCGGGTTTCCCGATGGGTCGATCGGCTGTTACTGCGACTACTGTGTTTCGGAATTCGAGCGCAAGTTCGGGGCCCCCCCGCCCCGGAAGGCCGACTGGGGGTCGGAGGTCTGGTGGCAATGGATTCAACACCGGATGGAGGGGTGGACAGAGGTCCATGCGTATTTCCGGTCCGAGGTCAAAAAACAGAGGCCCGATGTGGCGGTGGGCATCCAGCTCAATGCGTCTACGGTGGCCGCGTTTGCGCACAACCCCTGGCTCGTGGGGATCGACCTGGCACACGATGCGCAGGCGCAGGATGTGCTGGCCACCAACGCCTACCACCACACCCAGTATCCCCGCTGGACCTACCGCCCCATCCGGCGGATCTTGACGGAGGCCGTGCGCACGACAGGGGGGGCCGCGGTCCAGCGTTCGATGAATATCTACCCCTCGGCATTTTTTATCCCGCAGACCTGCCTGGAATTGAACCATCAGGACGGTTTCTTTGCGGGGACGGTCCCCTTTGCGCTGGGGGCGGAGACGGCCACTTTTTTGAGTCACGAGATGATGGAACTGCTTCCTCCCGGGTTCATAGACGGGTTTCAGCAGGCCAGGGCTTTAGACCCTTATTTTGAGAGGACCCGGCCCTACAGCTATGCGACGGTCGTCAATCCTTCGCAGACGGAGATTTATGGCTACCCTGAGCGAAGCTGGGGGCGTGAAGCGCTGACCCATTGGGCGGATGTGATGTACCACGTGGGCCTGCCCTGGCGCTGGCTGTTCGACCGGCGTCTGTCGGACGCGGCGGATGGCCTGGCCGGGCCGGTGATCCTGCCGGAGGCTCATTGTCTGAAGGAGGAGCAGAGGGCCATTCTGAAAGAATACGTGGAATCCGGGGGGGGGTGCTCTGGATGGGTCGCACGCCGGTTGCGGACTGGGCGGGGCGTGGGGCGTGTCCGCCGCCTGCTGGAGAGACTGTTGCGCCTGCGGAGTTAAAGCCGACCCGTTCCACTCACCCCCTTCTGGAGGGAGTAGCGTCTCCCATCCTCCTGGCGTCGGCGTTTTCGGAGCCGGGTATCAAGGGGGAGACGATCCTGGAGGTGGAGGGGCGTCCGGCCCTGGTGGTGAATGAGCGAGGGAAGGGGCGGGAGGCCTGGATGGCCGGAGGCCCTGTGTACAACTACACCAGGCCCGGAGACCCCCCCGGCTCCCGCACTCACACGGGGGGGTTAAGACTGCTTCAGAACCTGCTGCGATGGCTTGGGAAAGAGGCGCCGACGGCCTGTCTGTGGCCCTTTCCCCCGGACAATGCCTACCGGAAGCTGCGCCCGTGGGACGGCCGGGAATTGCCGACGATGGAGCTGTTTCCCATGCTGGGGGACCATTCCCTGATCTGCCTGATCTTCAACTATGTGGGGCTGGCCTACTGGACGAACCTGGGGATGTGTCTCCCGAAGAATGCCAGACCTGTGTCCCTGGTGGACATCTACACAGGAAAGGATCTGCTGTCATCCGCGAAGGTGGAGGGCCAACAGATCACCCTGCCGGTGGAGATGTCGTCGGACAAGGGGTTCCTGGCCGTGGAACTGCGCTGGGAGTAACACTACTGACGCCTGAAGGCGTCAGCTTTACCCTACCGCCCGACCGCCGCATCTCCCGATGTGGCGCGGTGAGTATTCGGGCCGGGTTACAACGGCCCCGACCGAGGCGATGTTCTTCGCGCCGTTGAGATCGGCGTCCAGAACAACACCGCAGTTTGAACAACTGAACACTTTGCCCCGGCGTTGTCCGAAAAGCCGACAGGAGGAGCAGGTTTGGGAAGTGTAGCGAGGATCGACAGAGACGACCACGACACCAGCCAGGGCGGCCTTGTAGCGGATAAACTCCGCAAGCTGGTAGAAGGCCCAGGCGTTGTGCAGCCCGCGCTGAGACCGCCGAAGGCGCTTGTTTGTCCGGTCCCGGATGCCCTTCAGATTCTCCAGGGCAATCGCCTGACTGTTCATCCTGGCCGTCTCCACGATCCGCTTGCTGATCCGATGATTGACCGCCTTCTGGTAGCGCCGCTCCTTGCCGCTAAGCCGTTTCAGGGTTCGCCTGGCGTTCTTTCTTGTGCAGGGCGATCCTTTGTGTGCCTTCGACTGAAGCGACTTCCTGACCTTGTGCCGCTTCAGACGGTAGGCGTTCAGCGTAGCGCCACCAAAAGAGGTTCCGTCAGACAGCGTGGCTATGCTTTTGATGCCGAGGTCAACGCCGAGGATTCCGGAAGGTTTCTCCGGGGTTGGGGTGGGTTCCTTGACCTGGATGTCAATGGAGTAGTCTTTCCCCTTCTTGCTGACTGTGGCGCTGGTAGGAGACTGGTTTTTCAGGGTCTTCCTCTGCCAGTCTCCGATGTCCAACCCGAACCGCTCCCTGCTATTCAAAAGGGTCAGGGCCACCGTCCAATCGCTCTCCCGGAAGGAGAAGATACGGGCGTCGTAGTCAACGCTGGTAGGTTTGAAAACACTGTTTCGGGTCCTGGTCTTTGCCAGTCGAGGGGCAACGCGAGCAATGGCACGGACGGCCAGATTAGCCGACAGACCGAACCGCATACGAATCTCTCCGTAACAGGCTTTGTGCAGGGCAAACTGCCTGCTCACTTTATTCTTGCGTCCGTAGTCGGCCACGAAGTTGCAGGCATCGGCAAACGCCTTCATCGTAGCGTTGAGGTGCGCAACCTGGTAGGGCGCAACCTGGAGCTTGCAGGAGATCGTTCGTATGCCTTCCATACGAACCAATATAGTGAAATCGAGTCATTAAGTCAAGGCCAAAAGAGACACGCTTCCTCTGCCGCCTAAAGTCGGCAGTTTCCGCGTGAGGTTTTTCTATGAAACTGAACCAGGTGTGGGACATGGGCGAGTTGATCGACCTGGGCGCTGACATCTACGAAGGGATGACGCAAGTTCCACCTCCCACATTTCCTCCCGTGCAGGTCCGGGAGATAGACCTGAGCGCCAGGAGCAAGGGGCGCGGTTACGTGAGTTATTCGCAGTCGGTGCTCATGCCCGTCCAGGTCTCGACCTACCTGGAGACCGGGGCGCACCTCTACCCGGAGATGGAAAAGGTCCATGAA
>CAYRZX010000065.1:0-24077 GCA_964428665.1 uncultured Gemmatimonas sp. | reverse complement strand
GGCCTATTATACACCATCACCCCGAATAAACCAACAGTATCATTCATTCCCGCGCAATGCGGCAATGACCTTATCTTCGTGCTATTCGTCTCTCCAAATGAAAACACAAAAAACCGCACCTATTCAGATGCGGCTTTACCGTTGCCTCTGATTGCTATGAGTCCGGGCGTCCATCGTGCCCTCCCGACGCTGGACGTGTGAAACCTGAAAACCTGGCGCTGATACCGGCAGAGCGCCGGAGTAGGCTACTTCAAGAACAGCTTGCCCAGGACCACAACTTGAGTTGCTACGATCAATCCCATGACCCAATGCGTGGTCGATAGACGCTTGACCACCTGATCAAAGGCCATCTTGAAGCCGGTCAACATGCCTTTGATTTCAGCCACGTCTACCATGAGTTTGGTCATGTCCTGGCGCACCGACCGGATGTCGGCCTCTAAGCCTCCAATCATTGTTGCGCCGCGTTCGTCTGCCATGTTAAATCCTCAAGGTTGAAGTGTGGACCGGCCACCAGGGGATAGAATACGCAGAGTCGGGGGAGATGTCAAGGAGAATTGTGACCCGGCAAACTTCTGCCCGCGCCGTCGGGGGTCTACGCGGATGGGGAGCGCCGGGTTGGTAGAAACGCTGCTTTGAGGGGGCAGTGCGGGAACAGGGGCGAGGCCTACTTCCTTGCTGGAGGGCAAGCTTGCTTTCAAAAGAACTGTAAAAGAATCACAGTTAGCACTTGCACGACCATCATGATTCGGCATATCCAGATAAACCGCTTTATAAATCTGGAATGGGCATCTGCGGACATCGGTATCTTGGAGGGTACGCTGGTGTCCCTCCTCGGCCTCAAGACAGCGCCTTCGAGGAAGGCCACCCGCTGGCCCAGGCTGCCTTCCAGGTAGGCTATGCGCTGGCCCATGTTGTCCAGCCGGCGCTCGATGCGCTCCAGCCGGTCAATGACTTCGTCGGTGGGTAGATTATAGTCGTCGGGCATGGGGATTACTCCAGAGGGTACTTGTCGCGCTGTGCGCTCAGTTCGCGGTTAAGTTTTAGAAGGATGGACGCCATCCGGATTTGCAGATCATCAATTCGATCTAACCTTGCGAAAATTTCTGCCTGCGCCTCCCGTATTTCTCTAATCTGTTCCTCCAGGACCACAAGGCGCGTTTCTCGATCTGATGTCCTATTCATCGGCAATCTTCCGCAGCTCGCGCAATATGGGGGCCGCCTTTTTTGCCCGCTCGTCCATCCGCTTCAAGATAGCGTTGATCCGCTTCGTGGTGGCCCTGAACGCCGCATCATGCTCTTTGGCGGATAAGGGCTTGCGTGAGGATTTTGTCGCCATACGAACTCCTATAAGGTCAACTCCTTGCGCTGGTCGTCGTTCATCGCCTCGCCCTCCCTCTGCCATAGAATAAACACAATGGCGAGGCGTGTCAAGGCAAAACCGGGCCGCGTCTTCAGGGCCTCTCGGCCTCGAAGGCTGACCGGAGGAGTTCGACGCTCTTCGGCACGCCGGTCATCGCGTCCTCCCTCCCCTCGAACTCGATCGACACGTAGCCGCTGTAATTCCCCTCCCGAAGGATCGCCGCGATGCGCCGGTAGTCCAGGTCCAGGGTGTACCACTCCCCGCCCCCGAAGTAGGTCTTGGCGTGCACCAGCACGGCGTGAGGGGTTAGCAGGCGCAGCTTGTCGTAAGGCTCGCCCAGGAAGTTGCCCGTGTCCATCGTCACGCCGAGCCACGGCGACGGGATCGCCTCCACGATGCGCAGGACGCCCTCCGGCGCGAAGGTCAACCCCCAGTGGTTCTCCAGCGCCAGCACCACGCCGCGCGCCTCGGCCAGGGGGAGGCATCTCCGGATGCTTTCGATGACCCACGCGAACGCCTCCTCGTCCGTGCGCCCCGGCAGGGGCGGCTCGACCCCCCCGGCGGCCATCAGGTCGTCGAACTTCGGGATGGTCTTCCACCGGCCCGAGTTCAGGCGGATGGCCGGGATGCCCAGCCGGTGGGCCACCTCGATGCATCGCCTGGTATGGTCCACCTGCCTGGCCCGCTCGTCGGGGTCGGGATGCACGAAGTCCTGGTGGATGGACAGGGAGTAGAGGTCCATCCCCTGCACCAGGGCCTCTCGCTTCAGCCCGGCCAGGTAGGCGTCCTCCTCCGAGGCCATCTGCCGGTGCAGGACCTCCACCCCGTCCAGGCCCATTTGCCGGGCGCGCCGGATCACCTCCTCAACAGGGACCTTCTCCCCCCGGAAGTGCCAGAAGGAGTAGGACGAGACCCCGAGATGCAGTTTGAACATGGGCTCCTCCTTCGCGCAGAGCAGAAACAAAATAGAAAAGCCCGTCCGGGACTGCGCTTAACCACGGACGGGCCTGGCGCTGGCCGGGGATGGAGAGGGCCAGCGCCCCAAGGAGGGAGAGCCTCCCAACCAAGGAGGGAGAATCTCCACCCCTTAAAGACGACCCTGGGGGCGAAAGGTTACACATCGGGAGGGCCGGGGGACAGAGACAGGCCCCCACCCTTTCCCTAAAAACCCCATTTAAATGGCCGAGGCCACCATCTGACGGCTGGCCCTGGACCGGCTCCTGACCAGCTGAACATTGTTTTCTCTCAGCTTCCGGCAGAGGGAATCGAGCATGTTCTTGTATATCTGCGCCGCCATCTTCACATCGGTCTTTAACAGCGCCTCGAACTCAATTCTGCCGATCACCATTAAAGTGGCGTCTTCGCAGGTCTCAATCGTGGCGCAGCGCGGCAGGCCGGTGACCAGCCCCATCTCCCCCACGATATCCAGCGGCGTCAGCCGGGTCAGCTCCACCTCTTCATCCTTGACGACCAGTTCGCCGCTCAACAGCACGTACATCACGGTGCTGTTGTCTCCGTCCTGACAGAGCGCCTGACCCTTCGGAAACTTTTTCACCCGCCCTATCCGCAGCAGCTGCCGGGCCTGGTGGGGGGACAGTCCCCGAAAGAACGGGATCTTTTCCGTGATGTTGTGTTCGACGATGATCTGTTCGATCCTGAGCAGGCTCGCCCGCGTCGGCATGTCTTTAGCCCTCCCCCGTACGCGCAAAGGGCCGCACCTGTGGGGCGCGGCCCATCTCGTCCCCCCGATCTGTCGCGCATGCGGCGCCCATGGACGCTATCCTTGTGAGGATGCACGGCCAAGCAGCGAACTACACGGGAAATGTACGACAGGGTCGCTCACCTGTCAAGCTTCAAAAAGGCGCCGGCCGGTCGGGTGAGGCAAAAAAAAACCCGTCCGGGACCACACCCAAATCTCCGGACGGGCCGGGTGCTGGCAAGGAGGGGGGAAAGCCAGCACCACAGGGAAGAGCGTCTTCTACCCTCTAAAGACGAGTCTGAGGGCGAAAGGTTACACGGTGGAATGACCTCGATCATAGCCCTCTACCGGTCCTCTCTCTCCTCCTGGGCGGCCGCGTCAAAGTCGATCATGTCGACGCCTTTGACGTAGGGCCTGGTGGCGTATCGCCTCGGGGTCTGCATCTTGTTCACGATGTCGCTGATCTGATACCCGGCCCTGATGATGGCCTCGAGGTCTTTCCGTTTCGGGTCGTCGGGGGCTATCTTGGACAGCACGAGTTCCGCCTGCCCGATGACCGCGGTCAGGGGCTGAAAGATCTCGTGCGCCGCCCCCACGGCCGCCTGGGCCAACACCATCAGGCGCTCCGCCTCTCGCGTGGCCTCCTCGGCCTGCCTGCGCTCGGAGATGTCGCGGTAGTTCACGACAATGGCCTGCACGCTCGGGTCCCTGAGCAGGTTGATGCCCACGCCCTCCAGCCAGCGCCACGCCCCGTCCCTGCGCCGGTAGCGGAACTGGGCGGTCTCGGTCGCCCCCGGCGTTTTCAGAAGCCGGGCGAAGAGCCCGGAGGTGAGCGGGAGGTCGTCGGGGTGCATCATCTCGAACGCGTTCCGTCCGACGAACTCGCCGATGTCGTAGCCCAGGATCCGGGTGATTGAGGGGCTGGCGAAGAGGATGATCCCGTCGGCGCTGAGGAGGTTGATGCCGTCGGAGGAGTTTTCGATGAGCGCCCGGAATCGCCTTTCGCGCTCTTCGACGGCCTCCTCGGCCCGCCTGCGCTCCGCGACCTGCGTCTGGAGCAGGTCATTGGCCTTAGAGAGTTCGGCGGTCCGCTCCGAAACGCGCTGTTCCAGGGCGTCGTGCGCCTTTTTCAGCTCCTCCTCGGCCCGCCTGCGCCGGAGGATTTCGGAGACGCCGGAGAGGGTCGCCCCCACCTGATGGAGGAACGGGCGCATCCGCTCGATCTCGCGCAGGATGATCTGCTTGCCCGCCTGATCGGAGCCTGTGGCGACCACACCGACCGTCCTGTCCCCGGCCAGGATGGGGAAGAAGAAGGCCGTCTGGCCCGCGTTGAAGGCCCTGGGGCGCTGGCGAAAGGCGACGCTGCCGTCGGGCTGAACGACCCGCTCGTGGTAGCGGGGGTCCCACCCGTCGATCACCTCGGCGCGCCCCGTCCTGGCCACTTCGCAGAAGATCTCCGGATGGGAGAGGTCGTAGCGCCAGCCGACGGGGGCGTGGGTCACGGGGGATGTCGGGTAGGCCCGGACCACCTCCACGAACCCCTCTTCGTGGCCGACCGCGGCGATGACCAGGCTCCGGGGGTGGAACGTCCCCAGGATGCCCTCTTCGAGGGCGCCGAACATCTGGTCCGGGTCGCGCGCGTCGAGCAGGTGGTGGGTGAGCCGGGTGAGGGCCTGGAACTCCCTGTGCATCCTTCCGAGCTCCACCAGCGTCCCCCAGCCGGGCGAGGATACCCCCCCGGAGCTGGCGAGGTCGATCAGCGCGCCGAGGAACCCGTCCAGGGTGTCTCCGACCAGGGCCAGAACGACGTGGATGGCGTCGAGGTTCCGGTGGGGACCTTCGACCTCCCGCAGCATCCTGTGGAGGATGTCCCAGAGGGCGATCTGGCCGGAGAGGAGGGGCGGCATCTCGCGGGGGGGATCGACCCCGGTCAGGATTCTGCGGATGTCCGCGATGGGATTGCGAGGGTCCCCCTCCCGGATACACCCCCCGGCGAGGTCGAACAGGGCGCGGTGGACGGGCAGAGAGGCCGTCTTACCGGTCTGTCGGAGTCTTTGAAGCAGGCTCTCTATGCCCCGCTCGCCGTGCGCATCGAGAAACGCCGTGGTCAACGCCCGCGCCTGGTCCTGTATCTCCATCCTGTACACCCCCACCTTGAGCCGTTGAACCTGCCAAACAAAAAACCACACCCTTCAGGTGCGGCTTCCCCCTGTCGCCCCGCCCCGACCGGGATGCGTCGGGGCATCTCCCGGTCTTCTGTGCCCCGGTTGTCCGGCGCAATGTACGGCGGGCCGCCGGGGATGTCAAGCAGAATTACGAACCGCAGATTTCCCTTGATCGGCGCAGGATCAAAAGCTATTTTTAGACTTGAAGTTGTGTGTGCAATTCGTTGTGGATCAAGACATTGTGTGAGAAGAAAGGGGTTGCCATGAAGCTCAAGGTGGGCGTGGCCGGGCTGCGGCGCGGGGGGGCGCTGTTCCGGGTGTTCCAGAACCGAAAGGACGTGGAGGTGGTGGCCGTCTGCGACCGGGATGGGGCGCGGGCCGAGGCGGTTGCGCGGGAGGGGGGCGTGGGGGCGCACTACGAGGACTACGAACGGTTCCTCAAACACGGGATGGACGCGGTGGTCCTGGCCACGCCGCTGCCGCTCCACGCGGCGCAGGGCATCCTGGCCCTAAAGACGGGGCGGCACGTCCTGAGCGAGGTCCCGGCGGCGAACTCCCTGGAGGAGTGCGGGCGGATCGTGGAGGCGGCCCGGAGGTCGGGGATGAAGTATATGATGGCCGAGAACTCCTGCTACATGGCCTATCTCCAGTCGTGGAAGAGGATGGTGGCGGACGGGCGCATCGGGGAGGTGACCTACGCGGAGGCGGAGTACGTCCACAACTGCCGCGCCATCATGCGCAACCCGGACGGGGGCCTGACGTGGCGGGCGGGCATGCCGCCGATCTACTACTGCACGCACAGCCTGGGGCCGCTGCTGATGCTGATGGAGGACCGGTGCGTATCGGCCACGGGCCTGCACACCGGGTGTCACGTGGCCCCGGACATAGGGGCCATCGACCTGGAGGTGGGGTTGTTCCGGACGGCGAAGGGGAGGGTCGTCAAAATCCTGAACGGGTTCTCGGTGGCCAGGGAGCCGGCCTTCCATTACTACGTGGTCTACGGGTCCAAGGGGGTTCTGGAGACGGGCAGGCCGGGGGATGCGGAGGGGACGAAGGCGTTTTTTGCAGACGTGCCGCACCTGCAGGGGATGGCCCGGCTGCCCCTCACGACGAGCCATACCGGGGCGCCCCCGGAGGCCCGCGCGGGGGGGCACGGGACGACGGAGTTCTACATGGTGGACGACTTCGTGAAGGCGATCCGGGAGGACACGACGCCCCCCATCGACGTCTACACGGCGATGGACTACAGCGCCCCCGGCCTCTGCGCGCATCTGTCTGCGGAGCGGGGAGGCGCGCCGGTGGAGGTGCCGGATTTCAGGAAATTGTAGGGAAGGGACTATATCGAGAGCCTGATAATAAATCGCTGCGGCTCTGGCCCTCACCCCGGCCCGCTGCGCGGTCCACCCCTCTCCCATAAATGGGAGAGGGGAAGCCGAGCGCCAGCGAGGCGGGGTGAGGGCCTGTGTACCTGGGATGTCGTTCCATACACAAAATTTTTTGAATCACCGCTTCTCCTCAACCCTTGGCGTGACCGTCGTGTCCGGCTCCTCCTCCATCTCCTCCCGCCGGGCCTTCCACCCCCGGCGCCAGGGGTCGTCCGGGGGGATGGCGACCCGGCGGGACGGCTCCCCGCGGGGCATCAGGAGGCCCTCGTCCTTCGTGACGGTCTGGATGTCGAGTTCGCCCGTCTCCCCGAGGGGACGCTTGACGTGGACCTCCCCCTCGTAGACGCAGAGGCTCGCAGACCCGTCCTCCCGCATCTCCACCCTGAAGGTGGCGGGGTCCCGGACGCTGGCGTGGACGGGGCTGGCGAATGCGAACTCCTCCCCGGCGTCGAGGCCCTTCACGCTGCCCCACGCGCCCCCCTTGAGGAGGTGGACGACGGTCGCGCGGAAGCCTGCGCTGTCCGACTGCTCGAGGGCGAAGGCGGCGTTCTCGTGAATGCGGATGAGGGACGCCGGGGCCCGGGTCTGGACCTCGGCGCGGGAGCGGGGGCCGGTGGAGATGGCATCGCCGGAGATGAGCCGGTACCCCGCCGAGGCGAGGTGCCAGTCCTGGCCGTGCGCGGACTTGAAGAAGACATCGCCGACGGCGGCGGAGAGGACGGCGGCCTGTTTCAGGGGGCGCTTCTGCCTCTGCCCGGACTCTGTCTTTAGCTTCTCACAGCCCGCGCCGGACAGGAGGATGAGCAGGCAGAAGAGGACCAGAATCCTGGAGGGCATCGGGAGGGTCTCCATAGGGAGGTCAGGCGTCCTGAGCATTCTGAAGGGATAGCCCACACAATGTACGGCAGGGATGGACGGGCGTCAACGGGATTCTTGAGGGGGACGCATTCTTCTTGACAGGCCCGATGGATATGGATAGATTCCGTGTAGGGGCGATCCTGTGTGATCGCCCGTCGGTCTGATACGATAGAATCGCAGGGCAGGGTCGGGAACGATCCTGTGAATCGTTGGCGGGGCGGCACGCAGGGCCGCCCTTACAGGCGGAGGAGGGGACCATGGTTCGGATCGGGTTCGTAGGGACGGGGGGGATCGCCAACCATCACCTGGAGCAGCTCGGGAAGGTGGAGGGGGCGCAGGTGGTGGCCCTGTGCGACGTTGTGGAGGCGCGGGCGCAGGAGGCGGCGGGGAAGTTCGGGGGGAAGGCCTACACGGACTACCGGAAGATGCTGGACGCCGAGACACTGGATGCGGTCTACGTCTGCATCCCGCCGTTCGCGCACAGCGACGCGGAGACCCTCGCGGCCCGGAAGGGGATACACCTGTTCGTGGAGAAGCCGGTGGTGCTGGACCTGGCGCTGGGCCTGAAGATCAACGAGGAGATCCGGAAGGCCGGGGTCATGTCGAGTGTGGGCTACAGCCTGCGCTACACCCCTGCGGCGGAGGCGATGCGGCGCTTTTTGCAGGGGAAGACGATCGCGATGGTGACGGGAAACCGCTGGGGGGGCGTCCCCGGCACGCCCTGGTGGCGGGTGATGGCGCAGTCGGGCGGGCAGCTCGTGGAGCAGACCACGCACCAGGTGGACCTGATGCGCTATCTGGCGGGGGAGATCGTGGAGGTCTACGCCCGGTACGCCCAGCGCGTGATCGGGGACCTGGAGAACGCCACGATCCCGGACGCGCAGGTGGCGACCTTTCAGTTCGCCAGCGGGGCGGTGGGGTCGATCACGACGAGCTGCGCCATGACGAAGGGCGGGGGGCAGTCGGACGTGACGGTCACTCTGCGGGACGTGTGGGTCCGGTATGGCAGGGAGGTCACGGTGTCGCCGGCGGGGGCGGCGTCGATCCCGGTGAGCGCCGAGCCGATGCCCAACATCGACGCGTCCTTCATCCGGGCGATCCAGACGGGGGACCGGTCGCTCATCAGGTCCTCCTACGAGGACGGGTTGAAGTCGGCGGCGGTCTGCATCGCGGCCAACGAGTCGGCGGAGACGGGGAAGCCGGTGCGGATTGTTGATTGCGGATTGCGGATTGCGGAATAAGAAGCCCCATTCCGAAATCCGAAATCCGAAATCCGCAATATTGAGGAGACACCATGATCAACAAGAAGGCGTTTGATAAAGGCTTAAAGCTTCTGAAGAAGATGACGGGCGAGCGGCTGGAGGAGGTGCGGCGGGCCTTTCGGGAGGCGGACCCGGATTTTGAGCAGTACGTCGTGGGGTTCGTGGCCGGGGACGTCTGGTCCCGGCCGCGCCTCGACCTGAAGACGCGGAGCCTCTGCACCATCGCGGCGGTGACCGCCCTGGGCCGGCCCAGCGCCCTGAACCTCAACATTCACATGGCCCTTGAGAATGGGGCGACGGAGGAGGAGATCGTGGAGGTGATGTTCCAGATGGGGGTCTACGCGGGGTTCCCGGCGTGCTGGGAGGGCCTCCTGGCCGCCAAACGGGTCTTCGCGGAGCGCCGGGGGCGGAAGGGGCGCGGAAAGAGGGGGGGGCGATGAGTCTGCGCGGATGGGTCCTTCTGGTCGGCCTGCTGACGATCTTTGCCGCGCAGTCCTACGCCTCGGGCGCCAGGTGGAGGCATCTGGACGCCTACAACTGGGGGGGGGTTGCGGTGGCCCTGGCCCTGCTCTGGCTCCTGGTGTCGATCTGACCTATGGCCGAATACGTCACCGAGATCAAGCGCCACATCAACAAGCCCGACCAGACCTTCCGGTGCGAGGCGCTGGCGCGGGGGCCGGGGCATCTCGTGCTCCGGTACGTGAGCGACCGGACGGGCCGGATCGGGGACGTGACCTTTGCGCCGGGGTCCACGACGTATGCCCACTACTGGGAGGGGCGGGGCTACGTGGCCTGGCGGATGCACGACCCGGACGGGCGGCTTAGGGGGCACGTCTTCCACATCTGCAGGGACGTGCGAATCGGGGCCGGGGTGGTGGACTACCGGGACATGCTCTTAGACATCTGGGTGGGGGCCGACGGAGGGGTCATTGTTCTGGACGAGGAGGAGGTCCGGGAGTGCGCCGAGAAGGGGTTGGTCAGCCGGGAGGACGTGGCGTGGATCGAGGGCCAAAGGCGGGAGGTTCTGGCGCGCCTGGAGGAGATCGTCCAGGAGATCGGGGTTAAACCTTTGACGGAAAAAGGGGTCTAATCTTTCGAGAGATGAAAATTCGATCTCTCACAGCCCTGCGGGTGCGCGGCGTTCTCTCAACCCTGCTGTCCGTCTCTGTCAGGGTCCTGTTGCTCATCGCACCCGGCGTTCTGAACGGTTGCGGCAACCCTCAGTCCTCCCCGCCTCCGGGGGCGCTTCGCGTCGAGACGGTCGCGTCGGGCCTGGACACGCCGTGGGACCTGGCGTGGGGGCCGGACGGGGTCATCTGGGTGACGGAGCGGCCGGGGTCCATCTCGCGGGTGGATCCGGCCACTGGCAGCGTGACGCGGGTCGGACAGCTCTCCGTGACCGAACAGGGCGAGAGCGGGCTGATGGGCCTGGCGTTTCACCCGGACTTTTCGGCCCAGCCCTACGTCTACCTGGCCCATTCCTACAGCGCCGGGGGGGGCATTCGCAACCGGCTGGTGCGGATGCGCTATGACGGGACGCGCCTGGGGAACCCGGAGACGCTGCTGGAGGGGATCCCCGGCGCCTCCTTCCACGACGGGTCGCGCCTGGAGGTGGGGCCGGACCGGCTGCTCTACATGACGACGGGGGACGCGAGCGAGGCAGCCCTGGCGCAGGACCGGTCCTCCCTGGCGGGGAAGGTCCTCCGGCTGACCCTGGACGGCGCTCCGGCGCCGGGCAACCCCTTCGGCACGGCGGTCTACTCCTACGGCCACCGCAACCCGCAGGGCCTGGCCTTCCATCCGGGCACGGGTCGGGCCTATGTCACGGAGCACGGCCCGAGCGACAACGACGAGGTCAACCGGATCGAGGCGGGCCGGAACTACGGCTGGCCCAACGTGCGGGGGTTCTGCGACGGGGATGTGGCAGGGGAGCAGGCGTTCTGCCAGGCCAACAATGTGGCCGAGCCTGCCGCGGCCTGGACGCCCCCCATCGCGCCGGCGGGCGCGGCGTTCTACAACGCGGACCTGATCCCTGGCTGGAAGGGGAGTTTTCTGTTCACGACGCTCAGGGGGGCTGCGCTCTACCGGCTGACGCTGTCGTCGGACGGGGGTCGGTCGGTGGGTCAGGAGGTCCTGTTCCAGGGACAGTATGGCCGGCTCCGGGACGTGCTGGTGGGGCCGGACGGGGCGGTCTACCTGGCCACGAGCAACCGGGACGGGCGCGGAAGTCCGGCGTCCAGCGATGACCGCATCCTGCGCGTGAAGCCATAGAGATCATGATTCAGAATCTGAGCGTGTTCCGGCGCATCGACGCAACGGACAGACCACCCGATGCAGGGGATAAGGTGATCGGTGAAGACTCCGATCAGGCGCTCGTCCGGGGGTTCAAGGCCGGGGACGAAGGGGCGTTTAACGAGCTGGTCCGCCGATACCAGGGGCGGGTCTACGGCCTGGCCTGCCGGATGGTCCGGGATTCCGAGGAGGCGGAGGACATCAGCCAGGAGGTCTTCGTGAAGGCATATCAGGCGCTCCGGAGGTTTCGCCAGGACTCGGCGGTCTACACCTGGCTCTATCGCATCACTTCCAACCTCTGCGTCAACTATCTGCGCCGAAAAAAGTTGCGGGAATCTCTGTCGTATGAGACCGTCGCCGGTTGGCTGGTCGGCAGGGGCGCCGGGCCGGACCGGGAGACGGCGCGGGGGGCGGTCGGGGCGGCGGTGGAAGAGGCCGTGGCCAAGCTCCCCCCCAGGCAGCGGGCGGTCTTCATCATGAGGCAGTACGAGGGCCTCTCCCACGACGAGATCGCCGCTGTCCTGAAGCGGTCTGTGGGGGCCGTGAAGGCGAACTACTTTCACGCGGTCAAACGGCTTCAGAAGGAACTGGACGGGTATCAGAAGTTTATCGAGGACGGTCGGTTATGAGCTGCAAGGACGTGGAAAAGGACCTGGTCGCCTACGCCGAGGGGGACCTGGACGACCTCCGGTCGGAGGTCGTGCGGGCGCACCTGGAGGCCTGCGCGCGCTGCCGGTCGGAGGCGCAGGCCATCCGGCGCACGCTGAGGCTGGCGGCGGCCTATCGCGTCCCGCCCCTGTCGGAGGGCGCCGGGGTGAGGATGCTGGCCGGGGTCCGGGAGCGGGTGGACCGGCGTCGTCGTCGCGTCCGCCGCCTGGCGCCGGCCCTCGTCGCCGCCGCGGCCGTTCTGACGCTGACCGTCGTCGGGTTGAGACTGCGAACCCCGGACGTGGCCCCTCTGACGGAGAAGGGGGGCGAGGGGGGGCCTGTGGGCGCAGACCGCATCGCCCTGCTGTCGAACGACCCCGAGCTGTTCGATGAGGTGATGGAGCGCCTTTCGGGCCTGGATGTGGGCGGCGTCCAGGGGGCGCAGAAGGGGGGCCTGAGGGCTTCGACGGGACAGGCGGGGGTGGAGCGTCCCAGGGAGGCGGAGCCGCTCTGGCGGGAATACCAGAAGGGGTACTTTCCCGGGGTGGGGGTCGAGTCCCTCCTGAAGGACCTCAGCGACGAGGAGATGGATCAGGTTCTGGAGAAGATCGAGGAGCGGTTGACGGTATGACGGCGGAGAATAAAAAGCGAAAGGGAGAATGGGAGAGCGGGAGAATGGGTGAAAATGCATCTTCTCCCTTTCTCCCTTTCACCCTTTCTCCCACTCCTGTTTTGTCTCTACGATCTCTGAGGTTCATTTTGTTCGTGGTGGGGATCGCGGGGCTGGAGGTCTCCGTCGCCGCCGCACAGGCGCAGCCGGGGGAATCGCCTCCGGCCGTGGAGGGTCCTGCCCCGACGCGGTTTCCCGTGACGCCAGGGGAGCGGCGGGAGCGCCTCCGCATGGTCCGGATGTGGCGGCTGATCGACGTGCTCAACCTCAGAGAGGGGCAGTCCGAAAAGTTCTTTCTCACTCTTAAACGATATGATGCCGAGGAGGACAGGGTGAACGGGGAGCGCGAGCGGCTGTCCGCGGCGCTGAGGGGGATGGTCGTCCGGCCCGAGACCCCGGAGAAGGCCCTGCTGGACACGATGCAGGCGATCCGGGAGCAGGACGAACGTCTGCGGCAGGCCAGGGCCCGGTTCCACGCGGAGGTGGCCAGCACCCTCTCCGTGAGGCAGCAGGCCAAGCTCCTGCTGTTTGAGCAGAAGTTCGACACCGTCCTCCGCGAGGCCATCTTTGACGTCATGGTGCGCCGGCGTCCCGGCGGATGGGGCGAGGGGTGGGGGCCGCCGGGGCGACAGGGACCTCCGGTCGAGTTGCCCAGATGAGGTACGCCGTACGAAAGCCAGGCGAAAGGCGCCTGGCTTTTGCGTTTGGTGGCCTGGCTCGAAAACGGCTTGACAATGGTGAATGGATTTGATATTATCCATTCTGGCATGAAAGACCATCTCAACCCCGGACCGCGCGTCCGGCTCGGCGTCCTGGCGTCGGGGGGGGGGACGAACCTCCAGGCCATCCTGGATCGCATCCGCGGCGGCTCGCTCCGTGCGGAGGTCGGGGTGGTCGTCAGCAACAACAGCCAGGCCGGGGCGCTGGGGCGCGCCCGCGCCCTGCAGGTCCCCGCGCTCCACATCAGCGGCCGGCAGTTCCCGGACCCGGCGGACCTGGATGAGGCGATCCTCCGCGCGCTGCGCGAACACGGCGTTGAGCTGATCGCCCTGGCGGGGTATATGAAGCGGCTGGGGCCCAGGGTCCTGGGGGCCTATCTCAACCGCATTCTGAACATCCACCCCGCCCTGCTGCCCGCCTTCGGGGGGCAGGGGATGTACGGGATGCGCGTCCACGAGGCGGTCGTCGCCTCGGGGGTCAAGCTCACGGGTGTCACGGTCCATCTCGTGGATGAGGTCTACGACCACGGGCCGATTATCGCGCAGCGGGCGGTCCCGGTGGAGGACGACGACACGCCCGAGTCCCTGTTCGAACGGGTGCTGAGGGTCGAACACGCCCTCTACCCGGAGGTCCTCCAGTGGTTTGCGGAGGGGCGGGTGCGGGTGGAGGGGAGAAGGGTATACATATTGAAGAACGATGAACGATGAACGATGAACGATGAAGTAAAAGCGTTTCGTTCAGCGTTCAGCGTTCTGACTTCATCGTTGCTTTAATGAGGGTTTGCATGAACGCTCTGCTCCGGACTGAGCTGGAGGGCGTCCGGCTGTTCGCGCGGGGGAAGGTGCGGGACGTCTACGACCTGGACGACCGGCTGCTGATCGTGGCCACGGATCGGATCTCCGCCTATGACTGTGTCATGCCGAACGGCATCCCGGAGAAGGGAGAGATCCTGACGGCGATGTCCCTGTTCTGGTTCGGACTGACGCGGGACATCGTCCCGAATCATCTGATCACGGCGGACGTGGGGCGATACCCTGAGGCGCTGCGCCGGTTTGGGGATCAGCTAAAGGGGCGCTCCATGCTGGTCCGGAAGGCGAAGCGGATCGACATCGAGTGCGTTGTGCGGGGCTACCTGTCCGGGTCGGGGTGGCGGGAGTACCGGAAGACGGGGATGGTCTGCGGCCTCCGGCTGCCCGAGGGGCTTCGGGAATCCGACCGCCTGCCGGAGCCGATCTTCACCCCGGCGACCAAGGCGGATTCGGGCCACGACGAGAACATCTCCTTCGAGCAGACCGCGAAGCTCGTGGGGGAGGACCTGGCCCGCAGGCTCCGGGAGGTGAGCATCGCCGTCTACCGGAAGGCGCGGGACTACGCCGACGGCCGGGGCATTCTGATCGCGGACACGAAGTTCGAGTTCGGCCTGATCGACGGGGAGGTCGCCCTGATCGACGAGGTCCTGTCGCCGGACTCCTCGAGGTTCTGGCCGAAGGACCGGTACGAGCCCGGACGCCCCCAGGACAGCTTCGACAAGCAGCTCGTGCGGGACTATCTGGACACGCTCGACTGGGACAAGACCCCTCCCGCCCCGGCCCTGCCCGAAGAGATCGTGCGGCGGACGACGGAGAAGTACCGGGAGGCGTATCAGAGGCTGGTCGCGAGTTCATTGAAACGGGGATAACACTGTGTCAACGGGCATCGGGGGAGACGGAAAGAGCGGGCCCAAGCGGGTTATGGTGGTGGACCGCGAGCGGTTCAGCGACCTGATCTGCAAGATGCTGTCCGGGAAGTACCAGACGACGGTGGCCACGGACGGCCTGCAGGCCGTGCGCGCGCTCCAGGAGTCGCCGCCCGACGTCATCGTTGTGGAGATGTCGATTCCGGGCAGCGGGCTGAGGCTGGCGGAGCTGGTGGGGATAAGCCCGAAGTTCAACCACATTCCGGTTGTCCTGACCTCGGCCAATCCGTCCATGGACATTGTCCTGAAGGCCAAAGATGCGGGGGTGAGTTCGTACCTGGCCAAGCCGTTTCGACCCAGCGAGCTGGCCAGCCGGATCGAGCAGGCGCTGACGGAGCCGGTCGTGGCCCCGGAGACTTCCGCCGAGGCGTCGCCGGAGGAGAAGGGGGCCGCCGCGGGGGCGGAGGGGGCGCCTGCTGTGGAGGACGCGAAGCGGGCGATCCGGGATCGGGTGAAGAAGATCGACGGGCTGCCCGTGTTCCCGGCCACGCACGCGGAGATCATGAAGCTGGCCAAGAGCGAGAATGCCACCAGCGAGGCCCTGGCCGAGCAGATCAAGATGGACCCCAGCCTGCTGGCCACGATCCTGAAGCTGGTCAACTCGGCGTATTACGGGCTGCGCAAGAAGGTGGACTCCTTGAAGGTGGCGGTGTCTCTGCTGGGGTTCGAGGAGATCGCCAACCTGGTGATGTCAGCGCAGGTGTTTCAGGGGCTGGGGGGCTACAAGAACAAGCTGGGGCTGGACCTGAAGGGGTTCTGGCGGCATTCGGTGGGGGCTGGGTTCGTGGCGCGGTCGGTGGCCAAGAAGTTGCAGACAGAGGCGGAGACGGCGTTTCTGGCCGGGATGCTGCACGACATCGGGAAGGTGGTGCTGGACCGATTTTTCCCGGACTATTATATCCAGGTGATGAATCTGGTCAAGGGCGGAGAGATGTCGATCGGTCAGGCGGAGGAGGAGGTCCTGGGGCTGACGCACGCGGAGGTGGGGGGGCAGCTTGCGGCGGAGTGGAAGTTTTCGGAGAACCTCCAGAACGTAATTATGTACCATCACGCGCCGGAGACCGCGCGCCGGTATCAGCGGCTGGTGGGGCTGGTGCATCTGTCGGACGTGATCTGCCGGACGTTGCAGTTCGGCAGCGGAGGGGATCAGCTGGTTCCGCAGATCGACCCCGCGGTGATGGACCGATTCGCGCTGACGGAGAAGGGGCTTCAGATGTTTGCCGAGACGGCCAAAGAGGACCTGGAGTCCGCGGAGTCCTTCCTGCTGGCGCTCGGATAAAAGAACAGCGGTCAGCGGTCAGCGGTCAGCGATCATCGGTCAACTGTTCTTTTGCTGAAAGCTGATCGCTGAAAGCTGATCGCTATTTTTTTGCCTATGCCCACCCGAATTCACATCCTGCCGGACGACCTGGCCAACAAGATCGCCGCGGGCGAGGTGGTGGAGCGGCCCGCCGCCGTGGTGAAGGAGCTGGTCGAAAACGCCATCGACGCGGGGGCGGACCGGATCGTCATCGACGTGGCGGCAGGGGGGCAGGAGACCATCCGGGTGAGCGACAACGGCTGCGGGATGGGGAGGGACGACCTGTTGCTGGCGCTGGAGCGCCACGCGACGAGCAAGATCCGCACGCTGTCGGACCTGAGCGCCCTCTCGACGCTCGGGTTTCGGGGGGAGGCGCTGCCGAGCATCGCCTCGGTCAGCCGGATGGCGCTGGAGTCCCGGACGGCGGAGGAGGAGGCCGGGACTCGGGTGTCTGTGGAGGGGGGGAGGGTGAAGGAGGTGAGCGCCGTGGGCCGGGACGTGGGCACGACGGCGACCGTTCACGGCCTCTTCTACAACGTGCCCGCGCGCCGGAAGTTCCTGAAGGGGATCGAGACGGAGATGCGGCACATCGTCGCGTGCGTGAGCCAGATCGGGCTTGCCCATCCGGCGCTCAGCATCGCCCTGTCTCACAACGGCCGGTCGGTCCTCCGCCTGGGGCAGGCGGACCGCAGACGCCGGGTCGAGGAGGTCTTCGGGCTGGACGTGGCCCGTGAGGCGGTGGAGGCGGAGGCGGAGGCGGAGGGGATCCGGGTGCACGGGTTCCTCGGCAGGCCGACCTTCGTCCGCCGGTCGGGGACCTGTCAGGCGCTGCTGGTGAACGGCCGGCCCATCCAGAGCCGCACCCTGGCGCACGCCGTGTACGACGGGTACGGCGGGCTGATCGCCAGGGGGGACTATCCGTTTTACGCGCTCTACCTGGAGGTCCCGCCGGGCGAGGTGGACGTGAACGTCCATCCGACCAAGCGGGAGGTGCGGTTCGCGGATGAGCGGCGGGTCTATCAGGTGATCTCCGGGACGGTGCGGCGGGCGCTGCGGGAGGCGGACGTGATCCCGGAGGTGTCCCCACAGACGTTTGAGCGGGAGGCCCCGGCGGGGGTCGCGCCGGGGTCCTATGAGACGAGGGCGGACCCCGTTCCCACGGCGCAGGAGACGACCAGGCCCTACGAGGTCGGGAGGAAAAGGCGCTCCCGGCCGGCGGCCCTGGACCTGGACCTGCAGATGTCGCTGCCGCTGATCGGGCGCAAGTCCCCCGAGCCGGAGGAGACCCCGGAGGGGAGGGAGGCGGGAGAGGTCGGGGCGGAGACGGCGGGGGTCTGGCAGCTGCACGAGACCTACATCCTGGCCGAGATCAAGAACGGCCTGATCCTGATCGACCAGCACGTGGCCCACGAGCGCGTCCTCTACGAGGAGACGCTGCGGGGGTTCCGGGCGCAGCCCACGCCGGGGCAGCAGCTCCTGTTCCCGCTGACGGTCTCTTTCAGCCTGACGGAGATGGCCTTTCTGCGGGAGGTGTTCCCGCTGCTGGAGCGGCTGGGGTTCGGCATCCGGGACCTGGGGGGGAACTCGGTGGTCGTGGACGCCATCCCGTCGGGGCTCCGGCAGTGGGAGGACGGCAAGCTCCTGAAGGAGATCGTCGAGGACCTGCAGGAGGCGGGGCGGTCCAGGTCCGGGCTGGAGGAGCGCGTGGCCACGTCCTACGCGTGTCACACGGCCATCCGGGCCGGGGAGCGTCTGTCCAGGCGGGAGATGATGACGTTGATCGACCGGCTGTTCGAGACGGAGGACCCCTTTGTCTGCCCGCACGGCCGGCCCATTGTGATCAAGATGTCGCTCGATGAGATCAACAGAAGGTTCGGGAGGTAGGGGCGAGGCAGGCCTTGCCCCTATCTTGATTATGTCGCCCTTACTCTTCATCGTCGGCCCGACGGGGGTGGGAAAGACCGAGGCGGGCATCCGGGTCGCCCGCCTGCTGAACGGAGAGGTCCTCTCGGCGGACTCCCGGCAGGTCTACCGGCACATGGACATCGGGACGGCCAAGCCCACGCGGGCGCAGCGGGCAGAGGCGCCCCACCACCTGATTGATCTGGTGGACCCGGACGAGGGCTACAGCGCGGGCCGCTTCAGCCGGGACGCTGTCCGGGTCATCGCCGAGGTCCGGGCGCGGGGGCGGCGGCCCATCGTAGTGGGGGGGTGCGGGCTCTACGTGCGCGCCCTGCTGGAGGGGTTCTCGCCGGTGCCGGAGGTGGAGGGTGGGGTGCGGGAGCGGGTCCGGGCGGAGGCCGCGCGCGTGGGGGCGGAGGCCCTGCACAGGCGTCTGCGGGAGGTGGACCCTTCCTCCGCCGGGCGCATCCGGCCCTCGGATCGCCAGCGGATCGTGCGGGCGCTGGAGGTCTACGAGGCCACCGGGGAGCCGATGTCCTCGTGGCAGGCCAGGCCGAGAGAGGGGGGGATCGGGGAGGGGGCGGTCGTGGTGGGCCTCCGGATGGAGCGGGCGGCGCTCTACGCCAGGATTGAGGAGAGGGTCGGGCGGATGATCTCGGAGGGGCTGGTGGAGGAGGTGGAGCGGTTGCGGGGGATGGGCTACCGGCCGGAGGGGAGCGCCCTGGGGACGTTCGGCTACCGGGAGGTGTTTGCGCACCTTGAAGGGGGGATGCCTCTGGCGGAGTCGGTCCGGGCGATCCAGCAGGAGACGCGGCGCTATGCCAAGCGGCAGATGACCTGGTTCCGGGGGGAGGGTCGGGTGCGATGGGTGGATGCCCTGTCGCGGGATGTGACGGGGGAGATCGTGAGGGAGATGGAAAAAGACAATTGACTTCATGAGGCTTATACCTTATCTTTAGGGCACATTCTTGTGTGAGCGAGCGGGAGTAATTCAGTGGTAGAATGCCAGCTTCCCAAGCTGGACGTCGCGGGTTCAATCCCCGTCTCCCGCTCCAATTTTTTCGCCCCGAAGCGGGCGTTTTTTTTTACCCCGACTCCCCTCTCTCTTTGCGTCAAGAATATGCTTGACAAATAGGGGGTTACGACCTATTTTAGGGTGGTTTATCGGGTCCTTCGAGGCGCCTCTTAGAGGTCGGAGGAAATGGCCATGAAATGTACGGTTGTGGGCGTATGCCTGTCGAGTCTCCTCATCGTCTCATCCGCCTCGGCGCAGGCGCCTCCGGGCGCCCCGCCTCCCGCCGCCTCCCGCTCACCGGCCATCGACTGGCGTTCGGGCGTGATCGCTGCGGTGGGGGTCGGTCAGCCCCCCTCCAATCCTGTGAACGTGGCCCAGGCCCGTGCGCTGGCGATCCGGTCGGCCCTGATCGACGCCGAGCGAAACCTGGCCTCCCTCGCGTACGGACTGGCTGTCCACGCGGAAGCCACCGTGGAGAGTCTGGTCGCAAGCAACGATGCGATCCGCGCGAGGGTGGAGGGGGTGCTGAAGGGGGCGAGGCACGTGGGCCAGCCGAACTACCTGCCGGACGGCTCGGTGGAGCTGACGATCGTCGTGAAACGGAGCGACCTGGCCAATGCCGTGCTGCCGGATGCGGGGTTTGCCCCCGCGATGCTGCCTCCCGTCTCCGGCCCTTACACCGGGCTGATCGTGGACGCCAGGGGGCTGAACCTGACGCCGGCCCTGGCCCCGAAGGTGCTGGACGACCGGGGGCAGGAGGTCGTCTACGGGCCGTCGTTCGTGACGCGGGACTCTGCGGCGCGCTCCGGCGTGGCGGGCTACGCGAGGGACCTGGGCGGCGCGCGAGGGGACGAGCGGGCCGGGCCAAACCCTCTCCTCCTGAAAGGCGTGGGCGCGGCGGGGACGAACCGGACGGATGTGGTCCTGTCCGCCGAGGACGCGGGGAAGGCGCGGGGCGCGGGGGCGGGGGTTCTGAATCAGGGCAAAGTGATATTTGTAATTGACTGAGTTAGAAAGGATTATAAAAATCAAGGGAAGGGCATGCTTCTTTATGAGGTATGCCCTTTTACATTTCAGGTCAGGGGACCCCATGCGCGAACAGGACGCCTGGTTTCGCCGGTTCTTCGGGGAGGAGTACCTGCTGTTCGACGAGCACCCGGACACGCCGCAGGAGGTGGCATTCATCGTCGAGGCGCTGCGGCTGACGCCCCGGACACGGCTGCTGGACCTCTGCTGCGGCTACGGCCGGCACGCGGTCCCGCTCGCAGGGCAGGGGTTCGACGTGGTGGGGCTTGACCTGTCGCCGGTGATGCTGAGAGAGGCCAAGAGAAGGCAGAACGCTGAACGCAGAACGCTGAAGAAAACCCCCCAAACACCGGCCCAAAAGGCAAGGGAGAAGAAAGAGAAAGTTCATCGTTCATCGTTCATCGTTCATCGTTCAGTTGGTTGGCTCCGCCTGATCCGGGGGGACATCCGCCACCTGCCGTTCGCCGGATGCTTCGACGCGGCCATCAGCCTGTTCACGTCCATCGGCTATTTCGACGACGAGGCGGAGAACTTCCGGGTCCTGAAGGGGATCGCGGGGGCGTTGAAGCCGGGGGGGCGGGTCCTGTTCGAGACGGTCAATCGGGACGCCATCGTCCGGCACTTCCGGCCCGTGCAGGTCTATCGTCCGGCGGGGATGACGGTGATCGAGGAGCGGCAGTTCGACCTGGTGTCGGGCCGGTCGCGGGTGGACGTGACGGTGATTCGAGACGGGCAGGAGACCCGCCTCCACCACAGCATCCGGGTCTATGCCTTCACGGAGCTGGAGATGCTCCTGATGTCCAGCGGGCTGGAGGTGGAGGGGGTGTGGGGGGACTTCCGGGGCGGGGAGTTCACCTGGAATGCGGCCAGCATGATCGTGCTGGCGCGGAAGGTATGAGACACCTCATCGTCTTCGTCAAGGCCCCGGCGCCGGGCCGGGTCAAGACGCGGCTCCAGAGGCGCTACGCCCCCGAGCAGGTCGCGGCGATCTACCGGGCGTTCGTCGCCGACGTGCTCGCGCACGGCGCAGGGGTGGCGTGCGAGCGCCGGACGGTCTGCTATGCGCCGGCGGAGGCGGAGGCAGAGGTCCGCGCCCTGGCCGGGCCGGAATGGGACGTGCACCCGCAGACGGAGGGGGACCTGGGGGACCGGATGGCCGGGGCCTTCGCGTGGGGCTTTGCGCAGGGGGCGACGCGGGCGGTCCTGATCGGGTCCGACAGCCCCTCCCTGCCGCCGGGCCTGATGGCGGAGGCGTTTGAGCGGCTGCGGACGCGCGAGCTGGTAATCGGGCCGAGCGTGGACGGGGGGTACTATCTGATCGGGATGTCGAGGCCGCTGCCGGAGGTGTTCCGGGGGGTGGCGTGGAGTTCGGCGCGGGTCCTGGAGGAGACCCTGGACCGGGCCGAGGGGGCCGGCGTCCGGCCCTCTCTCCTGCAGCCGTGGTACGACGTGGACACGCCGGAAGAGCTGAACTTTCTGCTGGCACACGTGAGGGGGGAGGGAATGTCAGGGGGGGCGGCGGATGCGCCGGAGACAGTGAAGGCGATGGAGAAGATCATGAAACGGAGAAGCGGAGAGACGGAGAAGGGGTGATTCCCCGTTTCCCCACTTCCCCGCTTCTCCGTTTCTCTTTCCTACAGCACCTTCAGCCCTTCCGTGAGCTTGGCCTGCTCGGCGCGCTTGGCCTCCAGGACGTCGACCTGGGCGATCAGCGCGGCGGCGATCCTCCGGAAGGCCCCGGCCTGGGGGGAGTCGGGCTGCCCGATGACAATGGGGATGCCCGTGTCGCCGGCCTCCCGGATCTTCGGGTCCAGGGGGACTTCGCCCAGGAAGGGGATGCCCATCTGCTCGCACATCCGCAGGCCGCCGCCGTGACCGAAGATATCCGTCCGGGTCTGGCACCTGGGGCAGACAAAGGCGCTCATGTTCTCGATGACGCCGAAGATCGGGACGTCCACCTGTTTGAACATCAGGATGCCCCGCTTCACGTCCTCCAGGGCCAGTCTCTGGGGCGTGGTGACGATGACCGCGCCCGCGATGTAGACCGATTGCCGGACGGTGATCTGCACGTCCCCGGTGCCGGGGGGGAGGTCGAGGAGGAGGTAGTCCAGGTCCCCCCAGGCCACGGTGTGCAGGAACTGCTGGATCATCTTGGTGATGAGCGGCCCCCTCCAGATGACCGGGACGTTGTCTCCGGTGATGAAGCCCATGGACATGAGCTTGATGCCGTGGTTCTGGAGGGGGATGATCCGGTCGTCCTCGGTGTCGGGCCGGCCCTTGACGCCCATCATGATCGGGATGTTGGGGCCGTAGATGTCGGCGTCCATCAGGCCCACGGCCGCGCCGGTCTGCGACAGGGCCACGGCGAGGTTCGCCGCGACGGTGGACTTGCCGACCCCCCCCTTGCCGCTGGCCACAGCGAGGATGTGCCGGACCCCCCGGATGGCGGGCCGGTCCTTGGCCGACGGCCCGAAGGTGACCGTGGCTGCCGTGACGCGGACCTGCTCCACCCCGCGGAGGGGCCGGACGGCCTCTTCGCACGCTTGCAGAATCCGGGTCTTCTGCGGCCCCGTCGGGTTAGTCAGGACGACCTCAAGGCTCACCTGTCCGTCCCGGACGGTCACGTTGCGGACCATGTTGAGCGTCACCAGGTCCCGCTTCAGATCGGGTTCGATCACGGTCCTGAGCGCGTTGAGGACTTCGTTTTCGGTCACTGCCACAGGAGATCTCCTATTTCAATGATTCTCACACCAGCACAGACACATCCCTGAGCCGCTGGACGATGGGGGGGAGGATCTCCAGGATATAGTCCACGTCCTCCATCGTGTTGTCCCTCCCGAAGCTGAAGCGGACCGAACTCTGGGCCAGGCGAGGTTCGAGGCCGATCTCCATCAGGACGTGGGAGGGCTCCTCGGTCCCGGAGGTGCAGGCCGAGCCGCTGGAGACGGCCACGCCTTCGAGGTCCAGGCTCAGGATGAGGGACTCCCCCTCGGCGGCGTAGAAGGAGACGTTGAGGGTGTTGGGCGTGCGCTGCGCGGGATGGCCGTTGCGCCGGACCCGGTCGATGCGGGCGCAGAGGCCAGACCAGAGGGTCTCGGTCAGGGCGCTCAGGCGGACGGCCTGACTGTCCCGCTCGCGGAGGGCCAGCTCCGTGGCCTTTCCAAACCCGACGATGCCGGGGACGTTCTCCGTGCCGGCGCGCCGCCCGGCCTCGTGGGAGCCGCCGTGGAGCAGGGGCGCAAAGGGGGTCCCCCGACGGACGTAGAGCGCCCCCACGCCCTTCGGCCCGTAGACCTTGTGGGCGGAGAGGGAGAGGAGGTCGCAGCCGAGGGCGTCCACCTGGGCGTCGATCTTCCCGAAGGACTGGACGGCGTCCACGTGGAGCAGGACGCCGCGCTCGCGCGCGATGGCGCCGACCTCCGCGACGGGCTGGAGGGTCCCGATCTCGTTGTTGGCGTGCATGAGCGAGATCAGGACGGTGTCGGCGGCGATGGCGCGGCGGCAGTCGTCGGGGTCCACCTGCCCGAAGGCGTCGACGGGGAGGACGGTCAGGCGACAGCCGCGCCCGGCCAGGAACCGGGCGGTGTGCAGGACGGCGTGGTGCTCCACGGCGGAGGTGATGAGGTGCCCGCCTCTTTCGGAGCAGGCCCGGACCACCCCCGCCAGGGCGGCGTTGTCCGCCTCGGTGCCGCCGCTGGTGAAGAAGACCTCGGCGGGGTCGGCCCCGATCCCGCCGGCCACGGTCTGACGGGCCTCCTCCACGGCCACGCGGGCCTCCCGGCCAAAGGCGTGGATGCTGGAGGCGTTCCCGTAGACAGGGCCCAGGTAGGGGAGCATGGCCTCAACCACCTGGGGCCGGATAGGCGTGGTGGCGTTGTGGTCGAGATATATGGTTCGCATGAAATTGTTCTGGTAGGGGCGACCCGACGGGTCGCCCTAAAAATGCGCCACGGCCTGGATGTTCAGCACCTTGTTCCGCCGGAGGGTCGGGCCGGGGGCGAAGGTGTAGCGCGTGTCCCAGACCACGGCCACGTCCTGCG
>CAYRZX010000064.1:10637-24426 GCA_964428665.1 uncultured Gemmatimonas sp. | reverse complement strand
GGTCTTTCACCTGCTCGCGATGTAGATTCTCCCGCCGCTGGCGACGAGGTGGACGGATGCGCCGCCGCCTCTCAGGGTCCCCCTGAGCGTGCGCCCCGACCTTTCGGAGAGGTCGGTCCAGGGGAGCGATGCCGGGCAGATGACCCCTCCGTCCGAGACCTCCGCGGACAGGGCGCACGCGGAGTCTCTGGCGATGAAGAGTTCGATGTCCCCGCCCCGGGTCTCGCACCGGAAGTCCCCCTGGCTGATTGTGCCGAGGGAGAGGGAGATGCCGCCGTGGGCGACCAGATGCGCCCGCGTCGAGCGGACCTCCCTGCACTGGATGTTTCCCTGGGCGGCGGTGACGGCGATCTCCCCCTCGATGTCGAAGAGATTGGCGTCACCCCCGCGCACCTGGGCCTCGACGCCCGCGCGGAGGCCCTCGCACCGGAGGTCTCCGCTCTCGCACTCGACGCAGACCTTCTGCGCCCGGAGGTCCCGAACGGTCAGGTCTCCGGGGAGGACCTTCGCGTCGATGCGGGAGACCGCGTCCGGGACGCTCAGGTCCAGCGCGCCGGTGGCGCCGGCGATCCGGGCCGCGCCCGCGTCGCGCCCGATGCGCAGGTCGAAGGCCGCTGCGCCGATCTTCAGCGCCCTGCCCTCTCCGCCGGTCAGGGTCAGGTCCCCCTCATAGAGGACGGCGAACAGCCCGCACCCGTCGGCCAGGTCGAGGGTGTGATCCACGTGCACGGGGTGGTCGAAGTCCTGCCAGAACCACTGATAGGGCTGGTCCGGCCAGGGCCAGGCCCGCGGCGAGGGGGTGAGGGTGACCATGTGGCGCGGGTCCCAGTCGCGGACGCGCTCGGTCAGGGCGAGCAGGCGCTCCCGGCGCGTCAGGACGGCCGGACCCTCCGGGGCCGTCAGGACCGCCGGGGCAGATAAATCGGTCGGTGAGGGGAGGCGGGGTGCTTCCGCCCCCGGCTCTGCCGCTCCCGACAGGGCGTGGAGCGCGTCCTGAGCCGAGATCTCGCCCCGGTCGAGGCGGTCCAGGATGACTGATCTGTTATCCATAAATAACCTCCGTTAAACCTATCCCCCCAAACCCCCTTTCCTAAAGGAAAGGGGGAGAAGGAGGTCTACTCTCCCCTTTTAGGAGATGATCTCCCCTCTCCTTCAGGAGAGGGGCCGGGGGAGAGGTCTTATGACAACCAGAACCCGATTTCATCCTCGCCGTCCTTCACGTGGACGCCGGCCCCCCGGCCGTGGAGGAGGAGCGTCGTGGTCAGGGCGCAGAGGACGCCGATGCCCTGGAGAAAGTAGCCGAGCACGGCCCGTCTCCGGATGCTGACCAGCGCCACGACAAAGGCGGCGAAGGGGAGCAGGAGGATGAAGCCGACCAGGGCCAGGGGGCCGAGGACAAACAGGGGGAGTGTGAGACGGACGCCCCGGCCGTGCGACACGACCGCCACCCGGAACCAGAGGGGGAGCCAGGCCCGCCCCCGGCGTCTTTGGGGGAGCGGGGTTTTCAACGCCTTCACCGCCTGAGCGGGAGAGAGAACACCCCGTTCTATGGCTGACAGGACCTCGGCCCTGCGCTGCGGCTCCTTACTCCAGGAAGATCTCGACGTGGTCGCTCCCATCCTGTACCTCAACGAGTTTGCCGGGCTTCAGGTTGTCCACGACGCCGTTCAGGAGCTGGTCGATGTCCAGGCCCTGGGCGTTGATCTGCTGGCGGGCGGAGTTGGGGATGGCCCTCATCGCGATCCTGGCCAGGGCGAGGGGGACGTTGACCTTGACCTTCTCCTGCCCGTTCTCGCAGACCAGGATGCGGAGGAACTCCGCCTTTTCGCCGGAGGAGGACTCCCTCCGGGCCGGGGCCTGGGGCTCGATGGCCTCAATGAGCCGGGCGGCCTCTTCAACGTTAATCTTGCCCTCTTCGAGCATCTTCAGGATCTTCATGCGTTCTTCGCTCATGGGAATGGTCTCCTATAGCCTGGTCAGTTTGATGTCGCCGCCGCCGGGGGCGGACAGTTTGACGCGGCTGTTCCCGCCGCCGTTGCGCCGGCCCCTGAAGTGGGAGGCGCTCCGCGCCTCGCTCTCCAGGGGGAGGTCCGTGTGGATGTCCCCGCCCCCGCGGGCCTCCATCGCGATCTCGAAGGCGGCGTCCTCCGGGACCCTCAGGGTGATGTCTCCTCCGCCGGGGGCAGACAGGTCGATCTCGTGGCCGTCCAGCCTGATCAGATGACACTCGATGTCTCCGCCGCCGACGTTCTGGACGCGGATGGAGCGGATCGAGGCCGGGACGCTCAGGCTCACGTCGTTGCCCCCTCCCTCGTCAATTCTGGCCTCTTCCCCATAGGTGGCCACGCTGCAACGACCTTCGACCTTCAGCGTCGCCTCGTCTGTATCCAGGATGGTCAGGTCGCCGCCCCCGCTGCTCGTCACCATTAGCCGGCGGATACCGGGGTCGCTGATGGCGCGCGACTCCGTGGCCAGGGCGCCGACAAAGGCCCCCTTCACCGCATCGCCGACGATGGCTCCGACATTCACCGACTTCATGGCGTCGCCGACCGACCTCATGGCGTCGCTGACGATCCTTCCGACGTCCGGCATCGCGGGCATCGCTGGCGGCGCAGGTTTGGGCATCGCTGGCGGCGCAGGTTTGGGCATCGCTGGCATTGGGGGCATCGGGGCGATGGGAGGTCTTGCCGGCGCGGGCGTTGCCGGAGCAGATGGAGCCGCCTGAGGGGCCGGGGCTTCTGGAGGGGCCGGAGCTGCCTGAGGGGCCTGGGATGCCGGAGGCGGGATATGCATGCCGCGCCTGTGCGCCCGCTCCTCGTGTCTCCGGAGCCGCTCCTCGTGTCTCCGCTGTCGCTCCCGATCACGCAGCCTGTGCCGCTCCTCGCGCCTCCTCTGCTTCTCCTCCAGTTTCCGCCGGAGGGCCTCCATTTTTTCGGCCATGGCGTGGCGTTTCTCCTCGTAACTGCGCCTTTTTTCCCCCAGCCTTCGCTGTTTCTCCTCCAGCCTCTGCCGGAGGGCCTCCATCCTCATCCTGAACCGCTCCGACGCCTCCTGGCCGGCTCCGGGGTCCCGTTCGGCCTGCTCAAGGTCTCGTCTGGCCTGCTGGACGTCCCGTTCAGCCTGCTGGATGTCCCGTTCAGTCTGCTGGAAATCTCGTTCGGCCTGCTGAATGTTCCTTTCGACCTGCTGGACGTCCCGTTCGGCCTGCTGGAAATCCCGTTCGACCTGTCTGATGTCTTCCTCCCCCTGAACCTCCGGCCTACTCAGAAGGGCCTGGTTGACAGGCTGCGCCTTGAGACTCCGCTCCGGGCTTCCCCCCAGGGCCTCCAGGAGGCGATCCCCCTCCTCGGCAGTGATCTTCTTCTCGGCGACCATGCGCAGGACCGTCAGGTGCTCTTCGTTCATGGTGGGGCTCCTTTCTCAAAATCAGTGCTGAGTGCTGAGTGCTGAGTGCTGAGTAAAAGCAAAGAACAACGTTTTGGCCTTTACTCAGCACTCGTTACTCAGGACTCAGGACTGTTTTAGTTGCGCCAGCATCTCCGCGGCCTCGGCGGCCTTGATCTCCCCGCGATCCAGCCTGTCCAGGATCTCCCTCCGGCGGGGGGCGGTGTCGTCCTCCTCGACGGGCTCCACCTCGAAGCCGAGTTCCTTGATCAGGTCGTTGACCTTCCCCCGGACGGTGGAGTAGGGGAGGCCCAGCTCCCGCTCCATCTCCTTCACGTTTCCCCGGTTCTTGACGAAGGTTTCGAGGAACCGCAGGCTCTCCGGGGACAATTTGCAGAATTTGCAGGGGGCGTAGCGTCCCTGGATGACGGTCTCACAGGAGGTGCAGCTCATCCTGGTGATCAAAAGTTCACTGCCACAGGCTGGACAGCTTTCGAGGGCCTTGCGCATGACAATCTCCTTTGAATTTTTCAAAATATGAAATAAAATTTTCAAAAAATCAAGATAAATTTTCAAAATTTTATCAAAAAATTTGAAATTTTTGAAAAGAACAGATATGAACCGGATGATCGGGGAGGGTTCATCTCATTGTCAGAAAATTGATAAATAAGGAGTTGAGTAAGATTTGAGCCGATTGGGGGTTCGGGGCCAGGGGGAGGGCGCTGATCAGGAAAAGGAGCCGAAGGGGAGGGAGGATTTATAGAGGAATGGAGAGATGGGGAGGCCTGCTCTTAAAATTTCTTTGCAAACCGGATGCATTTCTTGTAAATTATTTCGATATATGAAGTTAGAATATTATCCTTAAGACAATCCGACATTTAAAGAAGGTGTCAGAAGGCCGGCAGGGGCACGGCATACGCCGTGCCCCTGCGCGCTGTTAGAGCGTCACCTTGACTCTCTTTTTGCGGGGGATCGACTTCTCCAGGGCCTCCAGCACGGCCACGGGCGTCAGCATCGAGGCCTCGGTCTCATCGGTCCTGCCGGTCCTGAACATCCGGCAGAAGGACTTGATGCCCGACAGGTAGGCGTTCGCGTCGCGGGTGATGGTCCGGTCGATGCGGCCTTTCTCGCCGATGACGGAGACGTGGAAGTCCGCGCGGCCCTCGCTGATCAGGTTCATGGTCGAGATCGTCCCGCTGGCCGAGAAGAGGGTCGCGGTGTGGTTCTTCTGACCGAGGTTGACGACGGCGTGGGTCACGTCGTGGTTCAGGAGGCGGACGACCATGTCCACCTGGTGGATGCCGTAGAAGAAGACGCCGCCGTACTTGGACCTGACGTCGCAAGGGCCGGTGGAGATGACCGAGATGATCCGGCCCAGGGCCCTGACCTCTTTTTGCAGGGCGACAAAAGAGGCCTGCTTCGGGAGGGCTGAGAAGGAGCAGACGGGGATCCTCAATTTCCTGGCGCGGGCCAGAAATTCCTTCCCCTCCCGGACGCGGTAGCAGAAGGGCTTGTCCACGAACAGGGGGATCCTGGCCTCCAGCAGGGGCCGGACCGCGGGCAGATGGTACCTGGGGTGGCGGTGGTCGACGAGGGCCGCGTCCACGGCGCCGATCAGGTCTTCGGGCCTCTTGACGATGGCCGGGATCTGCCCCGCCTCCGCCGCCTCCCTGGCGAGTTTTGAGGTCTCGCCCCAGACGCTCACCACGCGAAAGCCGGGGACGAGCTTCTGGACGTTGATGGTCTTTGAGATGGCGATGGTGTGGCTGTTCTCCGCGCCTACGATGCCGATTCGGATCATTACCATCCTCCTTAAATAGAGAAAGGAACCTCATGAAGCTTGGTTTAGTCGGCCTGCCCCAGGTCGGAAAGCGCACCCTCTTCAGGCTTCTGGCCGGTCAGGAGGCCAACCTGAACGGAGGAAGGGGGCTGGGGCTGGCCCGGGTGCGGGACGCACGGTTCGAGCGCCTCGTCTCGATGTATCGCCCTAAAAAGGTGACGCCGGCCCAGATCGCATTCGCCCTCCTGCCGGACCTGGGGGAGCAGGCGGAGCGGAACGCCCAGGTCTTTAAGGAGCTGGAGCAGGTGGACGCGATCTGTCACCTCATCCGCGCCTTTCCGGACGAGACGGTCTTCCACGTGGAGGGGAGCGTCGATCCTCGCCGGGACGCCCTGGCCTTTCACGAGGAGTTGCAGTTCAACGACATGCTGTTCGTCGAGAAGCGCCTGGAGCGCCTGGGCAAGGAGCGCGGCAAGAAGGCCGACGCCCAGAGGGTCGCGCTGGAGACGGACCTGCTCGCCCGGATGAGGGCGCACCTTGAGGCGGGCCGTCCGCTCCGCAGCTTCGGTTTCACGGACGACGAGCAGAGGCTGATCGGCAGCTATCCGCTCCTGACCCGAAAGCCCGTGATCCAGGCCCTCAACGTGGGGGAGGATGCGTTGCGCGACGCGGGCCTGGTGGACCGGCTCGCGACGGACCTCTCCGGTCAGGCGTTCGAGTGGATCGCCGTGTCCGCGAAGATCGAGGAGGAGATCTCGCAGCTCGGCCCGGAGGAGCGGGAGGCGTTTCTCAGGGCGCTGCACGTGGACCGGCCGGCCCTGGACCGGCTGACGCTGCTCTGCTATGGCGCGCTCGGCCTGATCTCCTTCTTCACGGTCGGGCCGGACGAGGTGCGGGCCTGGACGATCCGCCGGGGCTCCCTGGCCCCTCAGGCCGCGCGGGCCATCCACGCGGACCTGGAGCGGGGGTTCATCCGGGCGGAGGTGATGCGCTATCGGGACCTGGAGGAGATGGGCAACGAGCAGCGGCTCAAGGAGTCCGGCAGGCTCATGCAGAAGGGCCGGGATTACGTCGTCGAGGACGGCGACATCGTGCACTTTCTGTGCAAGGTGTGAGTAGCGAGTGAAACGGCAGACGGCAGACGGCAGACGGCAGATAGCAGACCGTCTGCCGTTTTATTTTTCCTGTTTCGGCTCCTTGAGCGTCCACCCCGGCTGCGTGCCCTTCCGCATGTGCTCCGGCAGGGGCTCCAGGAGCCTGCCGTAGAGGTCCGGGCGGCGGGCGCAGAGGTAGCGGTAGCCGGAGGAGACCGGGATCTTCTCCGGGGTCAGCAGGCCGACGACCACGTCGTCCTCCAGGGCGCAGGACTCGACCAGGACCTCGCCGAAGGGGTCGAGGATCATCGCATTGCCGTTCTTGATGGTGTCGTGGTCCACGCCGATGGGGTTCGTGTACACGGCGTAGACGCCGTTCTCATAGGCGCGCGCGGGCAGCCAGCGCATCAGCCAGGCCCGGCCCTTGGGGCCCAGGAACTCCTGCCGGAGGCGGACGGGGTCGCGATGGCGGTTCTCCCAGAGCTGCCGGTCGATCTTCCCCCGGCCCGGCATGACGGACTCCAGGCCGCAGGTGACGTGGGGCATGAAGATGATCTCCGCGCCCATCATGGCCGTGATGCGGACGTTCTCCGGGAGGTTGTTGTCGTAGCAGATCAGGATGCCGCAGCGGCAGCCGCAGAGGTCGAAGACGGTGTAGTGGTCTCCGGGGGTCAGGAACTTGCTGATGAAGGTGTGGAGCTTCCGGTGTCTGGCGACGAACCCCCCGCGGGAGACGGCCACGCAGGTGTTGTGGAGGCGGTCGCCGTCGAGTTCGATCAGGCCGGCCAGGACGGCCGCGCCGGTCTCCCTTGCGATCTGGACCAGGCGGCGCGTGGAGGGGCCGTCGGGCACAGGCTCGGCGAGGGCGACCATCTCGCTGCGGGAGAGGGTCTGGAGGAAGGTGTAGCCGGAGATGCAGCACTCGTGGAAGGAGACGATCTCCGCGCCCTGAGACACGGCCCTCCGCGTCAGGTCCGCGATGCGGCCCAGGTTGTATGCCTTGTCCGCGTCCCGCGCCTCGAACTGCGCCGCGCCGACTTTGATGTCTCGCATAAGGAAACCTCTTTCCGGTTACAACTCCCGCACCATGTCCAGGTCCTCGTCCGTGAGCCGGTAGTACTCGAAGATGACGATGCCCTGGATGCCCAGCTCGCGGACCTGCTCGACCTGCTGGAGAAACTTCTGAGGTTTGAGGGTCGGGCGGTACCAGAGGCCCTCGTAGAGGGGGGTCTTGCCGGAGACGGTGGCCAGGTGGTTGACGGCGCGCTGGCGGGCGATGCGGGGGACCATGGTGTAGTTCATGGGGAAGACGAAGTCCAGCAGGCCACGGCGCTCCCAGTCGGCCCAGTCCTGGCCCACGCCGGTGATGCACTCGGGATAGCCGGCGAACACGGCGGCGGACAGCTCCCGACCCCGCCTTTTCGTGGACTGGCGGACGCGCTCCACGAACCGGGTGATGTTGTTCTTCCGCCATTCGATCCACTCCGGCCACCCCTCGTCGCCGTCCTGGATGCGGATGGGGTCGATGCCGGTGAGCTTTCGGAATGCGGTCCGGCAGTAGTTGCAGAAGCAGCACCCCCCGCTCTGGTAGCGGACGTAGTCCAGATGGACGCCGGCGATGGGGTAGTTGTCCATCATCTCCTCGTAGATGCTCAGCTCGTAGTCTTGGACCTCGTCCTGGGACATGCAGGCGGACTGGAGGCGGGGGAAGGGCTCGGCGCGGTCCACGGCCTGGAGGTCGGGGTTGCGCTGGATGAGCGCGCCGGTCTTGCTCTCCAGGGCCAGGCAGAGCCAGGGGTGGATCTTGACGGAGGTCCCGGCCAGGGCGTCGCAGAAGACCCGGAGGGGGTCCCACTCTTTGTACTCCGGGCTGATGACGCCGATCTTCGTGTGGTAGTCGAGCATGCTGTCGGGGTTCTTGACGCAGGGGATGAACAGGTCGAACCCGCCCCGGACGAGGCGCTCGGCGTGACGCCTGACCTCGTCGGGGCTCTCCCTGGGCACGTTGTGCATCCAGACGCCCTTCTTGAGCTTTTCAGGCATGGGGATTCCTTTCGTTAGGTTGCGCGTTGCGGCCGGACCGGCCCGAAGGCCTCGACCCGCTCCCGGATGCGTTCAAGCCGGGAGAGGTTCGCGTCCGGGGGGACGTTGTCGGACACGCCCAGGATCAGGCGCTCGCCGGCGCCGAGTTCCCCGAACAGCCCGTCCAGGTGGGCCTCGAAGGCCCGGTCGTCCATCGCGTCGTTGAGCAGGGCCACGGAGGGGATGCCGCCCCAGACGGTCGTGTCTGGCCCCATCCCCGCCCGGATCTCCCTCAGCGTGCAGCGGGTCATGGGGTGGGGGCAGACGGACTCGGCCACGTCGAACCCGCAGGTGGGGTAGAGGGGGAGCAGGTCCCGGTTCTCGCCGTCGGTGTGGGTCAGGAGGAACTTGCCTGCCGCGCGCAGGCGGGCGCTGACCTTCCGGAGCCAGGGGGCGATCTCCGCCCGGAAGAAGGGGGGCCAGGTGAGGTCCTGGTCGTAGTTGGCGCCCCAGAAGACCACCTCGGCGCTGCACGCCGCGACCGCGTCGAGGGCGGCCTCGAAGAAGGGGGTCATCCGCTCCGTTAGGCGATAGAGGGCGTCCCGCTCGTCCGCGTAGAGGTAGAAGAACTGGTCCATCGGCATCAGCTCGTGCAGGAGCAGGTGGACGGGGGAGGCGGCGATGGGGCCGCTGGCCACGGCCAGGCCGCGGTCGCCGATGCGCTCGTGGAAGCGGGCGCAGGCCTCCGGCGTGGGGATCACCCGGAGGTGGTCGAAGACCCGGGCCACGGCCTCGAAGTCGTCCTTCGAGCGGATGGGATAGGTCTTCACGAACGGGAGGGAGATGCCGTCCCGCGCCATCCCGGCGGTGAGCTGCAGGTGGGTCGTCACCTCCCCGGCGGGGGTCCGAAGGGTCGTCCGGAGGTTCTCTTCGTCGTGGCTAAAATCCACCGGGAGGCCGCGCAGCTCGACCCGGTAGGGGTAGTCGGGGTGGTTCTCCAGGCCCAGACCGCGCAGGGCCAGGTCGCGGCGGGGCCTGGGCATCGTGTAGTCCGCCCGGACCGAGTGGCAGGCCACGTTGAGCCGGTCGGCGACCTGTGCGGTGTTCAGGCCCGCAAACCCCTCGGGCAGGGTCCCGCGCGCCCGCAGGGCGATGAGCCAGAGGTCCATCCGGGGCGCCCAGGGGAGGCGGTCCGTCGGCTCGCCGCGGATCGTCGCCAGCATGCGTTCGCGATGGGTCATCGTGCCTCGGGTTTCACCTTTTTCTGCGCTTCGAGGAGGACCTTTGACAGCCTGTCCGCGAACCGGACCTGGCTGTTGTCCTCCGGCGCGTAGCCGATCACCCTGCGGGCGTTGGCGAGGCTCCAGAAGTTGTGGGAGTTGCCGCTGATGCCGTAGAAGACCTGGAAGGGGACGCCGTTCTCGTCCTCGATGTCCGAGGTTTCGATGCTCTTGACGACGAGCTGGACCTGGTCCCTGACGCTCAGGTAGGCCCCCAGGCCCCGGTGCGTGCCTTTCAGGTTGTCCGCGCTGGCCCGGTCGATGTCGGTCTCGCGGGGGCCGCCGATGCGGAGCTGGACGTTCTGGAGCTTCTTCCCGTCGTTGACCCCCCCGGTCGCAAACGCAAACCCCAGCAGCTCATACGCGGCCTTGGCCCAGCCGTAGAAGTTGTCGGACAGGGGGCGCATGTCGGGGGTGACGAACTCCATCCTGTCGGCCCAGATCAGGCGCTCGTAGTAGTCCGCGGCGTGGTTGGAGCTGATGACGACGACCCGGCGAACGTTCTCCTCGACGGAGGTCTGGTAGACGTTGTAGGCCATGTTCACATTGTCGGACTCGGCCCAGTAGCGGTCCTCGGGCCGGGCCGCGCGCGTGAACCCGCAGTGGACCACGGCGTCCGCGCCCTTAAAGTGCTGCCGGTAGGTGCCCCGGTCCCGGTTGAGGAGGTCGGCGATGACGACGCCCTCCACCTCTTTCCCGTCCCGGTTGGTCTTCCTGACATCGAGCAGGGTCAGGTCATACTGCTCCCGCAGGGCGGGGAGCATGCGGCCCGCGATGTAGCCGGCCGCGCCGGTGACGACGACTTTGCGCTTTGCCATGCAAAGATTCCTTTCTCTATGACACGACGTGAGGCTTCAAGGCCTCTTCATCAAATTCGACCCCCAGGCCGGGGCGGTCGGGGACGACGAGACAGCTGTCCTCGATCACGAGCGGATGCTTGAGCACGTCGTTGCGCCAGGGGATGCGGCCGGGGGCGATGAACTCCTGGATCAGGCGGTTGGGGATGGCGGCCATGACGTGGGCGGCGGCCAGGATGCCGACCGGCCCCTTCGTGTTATGGGGGGCGATGGCGACCTGGTAGGTCTCGGCCAGGGCGGCCACCTTCTTCATCTCGGTGATGCCGCCGATGTAGACGATGTCGGGCTGGGCCACGTCCAGGGCCCCGGCGCGGAAGAAGTCGTTGAAGCGGTGCTTGCTGGTCAGACGCTCGGACCCGGCGATGGGGGTGGAGGTCCCCTGCCGGATGCGGGCGTAGCCCTCCGGGTCCTCGGGAATGGTGGGCTCCTCGAAGAAGAGGAGGCGGTAGGGCTCCAGCAGCCGGGCGATCTCCAGGGCGGAGGGGGGGTCGAAGTAGGCGTGGGGGTCGTCCATGAGCGTGATGTCCTCGCCTATGGCCTTCCGGAGGGCGGCGTAGCGGGCGTCTATGTTCCGGAGTTGCTGGCGGGTGATCTTGGGGCCGTGGGCCTCGAAGATGGAGATGCCGGACTTGAGGGCGTTGAAGCCCTCGCTCAGGACGCGCCGGGCGCTCTCGACCAGGGCCTCGACGGTGCGGCCGCCGAAGTGGGAGTAGACGGGGACCTTCGCGGAGCGGGGGCCGCCGAGCAGGGCGCAGACCGGGGCGTCCAGGGCCTTGCCCTTCAGGTCCCAGAGGGCCTGGTCGATGCCGCTGATGGCGCTGGTGAACATGACGCCCCCGGTCCGGTAGCCGGTCCTGGCCCCGGCGTAGAGGTCCCGGTAGATGCCCTCGGCGTCGAAGGGGTCCTTCCCGACGACGTGGGGTTTGAGGGCCTCCACCATGCTGGCGACCACAGTCTCCTTGTGGCTGTAGGTGGCCTCTCCGATGCCGGTCAGGCCCTCGTCCGTGTGCACGCGCACGTGCGTCCACTTGCGCCCGCAGTCGGACTGGACGAGTTGCACGGTGATGTCCGTGATGCGCATGGGATCTCCTTGCGACGGGTTGTGGTCAGGGTCTCTCAAACAGGCGCAGGGGGTTGACGCCCAGGATCTTCTCCCGGAGGGCGTCGTCGATCCGCGCGCGGTAGATCAGGTTCAGGCGGTAGGCGATGGAGTCCGTGAACCCGAACCCGAAGTCCGTGCCCCAGAGGAGGCGGTCGGGGTCGGCCCGCTGGCAGAAGACCTCGACGGCGCGCATGTGGGGGCCGCACAGGCAGGCCCAGACGTTGGGGCGGCGGACGGCCTCCAGGGCGCTCCGCCAGCTCCAGAGGAGCCCGGCGTGGCCGAGCACGAAGCGGGTGCGGGGGAAGCGGCGGGCCAGGCCGGCGACCTGCTCGGGGAGGCTGTAGCAGGGGGTGCCGTCGTGGAAGAAGACCGGGGCGCCCAGGGCGCCGGCCATGTCGTAGACCTCGCTCATGATGGGGTCGGCGGTGCTGAACCCCTGCAGCCAGGGGTGGAACTTCAGGCCCTTCAGGCCGAGGGTCTGGAGGCAGCGCCGGGCCTCCTTCACGGCGTCCTCGCCCATCTGCGGCCAGACAGTCCCGAAGGGGATGAAGCGGTCCGGGGCCCTGGCCGTGAGGCGGGAGAGGCGGTCGTTGTCCACCTGGCACTGGTCGCTCCGGTGGAGGTTGTAGTGGCCCAGGAGGAAGGCCTTGTTCACGCCGTGGTTGTCCAGCATCGCGAGCCAGCGGGCCGGGTCCTCGTGGTCGCGGTCCTCCCAGACCATGCCCCAGTGGGTGTGGCAGTCGATGATCATAGCGGGCCTCGCTTCAGGAGGAGACGGAGCAGGTTGCCGCCGCAGACGTCCTGCCAGTCCTCCGGGGACAGGACGCGGCGCATCTGGCCCCATTCAAAGGTGAGTTCGTTGATGGGGGCGAAGGAGCCCATGATCCCCCTGTGCATGCCGACCTCTTTCAGCCGGGCGACCAGGCTGAAGGGGCGGGCGAGGGAGGACTCCAGGTAGACGTTGTGGCCGGCCTTTCCGGCGTCGACCACGTCGTTCCAGAAGTCGGTCGCGCCGCAGTGCCCCATGATGAAGTCGGTGGAGGGATAGCGGTCGGCCAGGTCCACAACCTGCCAGGGGGTGGCGTTTCCGGGGGGGCCGGTGTGGAGGTAGACCGGGACCTTTTCGGCGCTCGCCGCGTCGAGCAGGGGCCAGACCAGCTCGTCGTTGGCCAGGTAGCCCTGGACGAAGGGGTGGAGGACCAGGAGGCGCGCGCCTTTTTTCGCGGCGCGTCTCACCTCCTCCACGCCCGCGTCCCCGTACCAGGGATTCGCGGAGCAGGCGGGGAGAAAGCGGTCCGGTCGCGCGGCGGCAGTTTTCAGGATGAAGTCGTTCCCCTCGCGGTTGCTCACGGCGAGATGGCGGTCCACGGGCGCGATCACGGCCCGGTCCACGCCGGCCCGGTCCATGCCGTAGAGCAGCGCGGACTCGGTCAGGTCGTACTCCCGGTCCACGCCGAGGGTGCAGTAGCCGTCTATGGTCATGAAGGATCTCCGTGATTCAGTTTTCCCCGCAGAAAGGACACGCAGTCCTCCACCTGAGATTCGGCCAGGCCGTGCAGGATCAGCGTGCCGTTAAACCCGGCGGCGCGGAGCAGGGAGAGGTAGTGATCGTAGTCGAGCAGGCCGGTCCCGGCGGCCAGATGGCCGGCCTCCCCATCCCGGTCCAGGTCCTTGGCGTGCGCCAGGGCGATGTCCGGGCCGAGGAGCGCGAAGGCCTCGTCCAGGATTTCCCGCATGCGGGGGAGTTCGCCCTTATGGAAGATGTTGGCGCCGTCCATGACGACTTTCAGGCGCGGGGAGCCGATCTCGTCTAACAGGCGGCGGGCCTTGCGGGCCGAGTCGACCACGTTGGACACCTCGGGCTCGAAGGCGAGGGTCACGCCGGTCTCTTCGGCGATCTCCACGGCCTGACGCATCGAGGCGACCAGGTCCTCCCAGGCCTCCGGCGCGTCGTTGCCGGGATGGCGACGCCACATGTTCTCCGGGTCGCGCGTGCCCGTGCAGAGGGTGACGACCGACGCGCCGAGGCGGGCGCAGGCCTTCACGAGTTCGCCCAATCGACGCAGGCCTTCCTCCCGCCTGCGCCGGTCGGGGTCGATCATGTTGAACGTCCCGGAGAGGGCGGACATGGCGATCCCCCGCGCGGCCATCCCCTGACGGATGCGGTCGCACAGGTCCGGGTCGAGATGGTCCGGCAGGTCGGGCAGTCCGGCGCAGGAGAGGTTGAACTGGACGCTCCGGATGCCGTGGTCCGCGACGGCGTCGAGGGT
>CAYRZX010000064.1:6159-10537 GCA_964428665.1 uncultured Gemmatimonas sp. | reverse complement strand
GGTCTCACCGGCGTGCCGTCGGGCGTGCGGGTCTGGGTCCAGCGGTCCACGTAGTCCTTGCAGGGGTGCTTGGCGGCGAGCTTCTCGTCGATGTCGATGCCGAGGCCTGGCCGGTCATTGGGATACATGTAGCCGTTTCGGACCTCCGGGGTTCCGGGGAAGACCTCGTAGACCAGGTCGGGGAAGCGGCACCACTCCTGCACGCCGAAGTTGGGGGCCCAGAGGTCCAGGTGGAGGTTGGCGGCGTGGCCCACGGGGGAGACGTCGCCGGGGCCGTGCCAGGCCGTGCGGATGCCGTACATGCTGGCGAAGGCCGCGACGTTGCGGGCCGGGGTGATGCCGCCCATCTGGCTGACGTGCATGCGGATGAAGTCGATCAGCCGGCCCTCGATCAGGGGGGTCCACTCGCGGGGGTGGTTGAACAGCTCGCCCATGGCGATGGGGGTGGCGCACTGCTGGCGGATGTTTTTGAACCACTCCAGGTCCTCCGGGGCGAGGGGATCCTCCAGGAAAAAGAGCTTGAAGGGCTCCACGTCCTTGGCGAACCCGACGGCGTCGATGGGCCGGAGGCGCTCGTGGATGTCGTGGAGGAGTTCGACCTCCGGGCCGACGGTCTTTCGCACGTGCTCGACGGCGCGGAGGGCCTTGCGGGTGTAGTCGCGGGGGTCGAAGTAGGCGCCGTCCGGGGAGTTGTCCGGCTTGCGGAGCTGGCCCGCCCTGCCGCCGTAGCCGCCCATCTGCACGCGGATGTACTGGTAGCCCTGGTCCATGAACTTGCGGACGTTGGCCTCCACCTCCTGCTCGTCTTTCCCGTCGGCGTGGGCGTAGCAGGCCGCGGCCTCCCGGCACTTGCCGCCGAGCAGCTGGTAGACGGGCATGCCCGCGCGCTTGCCCTGGATGTCCCAGAGGGCCATGTCCACGCCGGAGATGGCGTTGTTGAGGACGGGGCCGTTGCGCCAGTAGGAGTGGACCATCGCCATCTGCCAGACCTCCTCGATGCGGCTCACGTCCCGGCCGATCAGGAAGGGGCGGAGGTGCTCCTGGATGGCGGTCTGGACCGCGCGGAAGCGCTGGGTGAAGGTGGCGCAGCCGAGGCCGTAGAGGCCGGGCTCGGAGGTGAGGATTTTCACGACGACCAGGCGGGAGTTGGCCGGCTCGGTCGTAATGGTCTGGACGTCCTGGATGGTGATGGGAGAGGGCATGAGAGATTCCTTTGCGTGTTAGCGACGGTACACGTCGCGACGATGCGCGATTCGGAAGACCCTGACTTTACGGGTGGCATCATCAACTTCATAGAGGATGCGATATTCACCAACCCTGACTCGCCAGGAATTAGGACGCCCGGCCAGTTTCTCCACGCCCGGCGGGCGAGGTTCCCGTTCCAGGCCGAGCAATCGACGATTGACGCGCTCCTGAATATCGCCCTGTAGACGACGGCGCTCGCGTTCTGCGGATGGGTAGAGGACAACTGTGTAATTCATGAGCCGGGAGACTCCCCGGTTTCCTGAAGGAGCTTTCGCAGAGGCCGGGCCTTGCTGTGTTCAGCCTCCACTTCTTCCATCAACAGGGCGTCGACGGCATCCTGAAGGTGCCGGGGCAGAGCCTCCCAGTCGGTCTCTTCAGCCAGTTTGCGGAGCAGGGTGCGATAATCCCGATAATCCAGGATGACTTCCACGATCTCCCCGGAATCGTTGTAGACCCGACGCGGCGAATTCAGGTTTGAACGGGTTGTTTTCGAGGGCCTGGTTGCCATAGGGTTGCCTTTCTGTTGCGCATTACTTGACCGCATCTCTCATGGTCTGCAAGGTATCTGCCCGCACCATGCGAAATATACACAATCCGTTGCTGCGCGCGGCCCACAATTCTCCGAGCGCACGCTTCTCCTGCGAATCCGGCGTGTCATAGAGATGCCCGCCCTTGTATTCGACCACCAGCCAGCGCAGGCCGTTGAGGCGGGCCACAAAGTCAGGGTAGAATTTGTCCGAAGAGGTCTGAAGCCAGAAGGAATGACGCGGTTGACGCTCCAGATTCCGCACCCAGTACCTGACTTCGTTGAGGGAGTCGATGCGCTGGGCGCATTCAAACTCCTCGCCGTCGCTCTTCAACTCGCCCACTTGCGGATAGTAGTGTTTCCGAAATTTGTAGCTGCCTTCGTAATACCAGTTGGCGGGATACTGCCGAGGATCGTAAGAAAAACAGAGTTTGGGACTGACTTCGAGGGGAGGCTGGAAACCCGGCGACAAAAACTGTTCATAGGATGCCAGCCGCGCTGAACTTCGAAACATTTCGATCTTCCGCTCGACGGCGTCTCGCAGCCGGAACTTGTCCTGGGCCAACTGCTCAACGGAGATGCCGCGCTTTTCGAGCAGACCCGTCACCAGGCGATGCAAAAACAGGCCGGACTCCGTCTGCGTCAGGTCCGGGTGCGGGACGTTGCGGTCGAGCCAGACGGCCAGCTCCGGGGTGGTCCAGCCGCGATCATCTATCAGGAGCGTCATCTGGCGGCGCAGTTCGTCAACGTACCTGGCCTCGATCCTGCCCTGTTCCGTCACGTCGATGTCGAAGACGTGGCCGTCCGGCCTCTGAGTCGGAAATTCCTCCTCCGTCAACTCCGCAGGACACTCCGAGAGCTTCCAGAAGCCGTCCAGAAAGTGAGATTCTTCAAAGATCTCCAACTGGTCGCCCACGCGAATGGCCAGCTGCGGAACCGGAAACGCCTCCCCTCGCTGTGAGGGGAATTTCCCCCGGTCCTCCTCCCCGGTTTGCGTCTTTTGATACAGACGCTCGATGGCCTGCCTGTCCGCCTCTCCGGCAAAGCACGCCTTCAGGGTTTCGCATTCCGCCCTGTCCATAACGCCCTGGAACTTCATCTGCTTTCGATCTGCGTCGTAGACGACTTTTTCCCGGATGGGTTCGGGCAGGGGAGAGAGGTCCGGGGCCTCAATGACCGTCACCGCGGGCGCGAAAAAGAGGGTGTCCGATCCCCAGAGGGAAGGCTGTTGATCCTCCCCCTCGATCATCGTGGACGCCTCGAAGCGTTCAAAACCGTTTTGCACCAGGGCGTCGGTGAGTGTCTCGGCGGCCTTCGCGAATTTCTGCGAGGCGACGCAGGCATAGGCGCGGTTGAGGTCCTCTGCCCGTTTCTCCTGCGCTCGCGGGAGGCGCAGGACTCTTCCAATGATCTGTTCCACTGCCGTGCTGGAACTCAACTCCGCCACGGAACAGAGCACATAGGCGAAAGAGCAGTCCCATCCCTCTTTGAGTTGCTGCACCGTGAGGATGACTCGAATCGGACACGCCGGGTTGAACAGGTCCACGCCTTCGATCTCTCTCTGATCTCCTGTCGCAATGGCGATCTCTTTTTCAGGGACCTTGAAGTCCTCCATCAGGGCATTCTTGATGACCTCGACGGTCAGGGTCTCCCGGTCCTGGGACCTGGGCTGGGCCTGGACGAGGAGGATGGGCCGGATGTATTCCCCGGTGGCCTTCTCCTCGACCTTCGCCACGTCTTCGAGGCCCTTGCGCCGGGCCAGGGCGTCGCTCAGGACCTCCTGATAGTTGTCTCGCACCTCCAGGCGCACGGGCATCTTGATCATCTGTTCGGCCTTCAGTTCCGCCGCCGAGACGTGGTGAAGGACGTTGCTGGCGAACAGCCCGGCTTCGGGTTTGTGCGTCGTCTCCGGCGTGGCCGTATACTCGATGATGCAGGAGGGAGAGAACCGGGCCAGGGTCTCGAAGGAGAGCTTCGTCCGGGCGTTGTGCGCCTCGTCCATGATCACGATGGGACGGCGCAGCCGGAGGACATTTGCCAGAGAATAAGCCAGGACGCCGTTTTCGTCGCGCTCCAATCGCTCTTCCTGCTCCGCCGTCAGTCCAGAAAAGTGAGCCATGAGTTGACCGTCGGTTTCGTAAATCTTTCGGCCCTCCGTGTCCGTCACCCGCAGCGCCGCCAGGGTGGAGACGATGACGCAGGTCTCCCCGTCCAGAGTCCCGCGTTGAACATAGAGGGCTTCGCTCAGGTCCATCACCGTGACCGGCCCGCCGCCGATGCCCTGCTGGAGGGCCTGACGGTAAGGGTGCCGGGGGTCGCGCAGGGCTTTCAGCGTCTGCTCCAGAATCGTGTTCGTGGGCACGAGCCAGAGGACGACGCACCGGTCCACTCGCAGGAATTCGTGCAGCACGAGGCCGACCGCGTGGCAGGCCATGAGGGTCTTGCCCCCGCCGGTGGGAACGCGCAGGCAGACGTAGGGGAGGCCGGGCAGTTGCGGCACGGAGCGGTAGGGGCGCTCGGTCAGTTCGATGAAGACCTTCTTCGCCGTCGATTGCGCGGTCAGGCGGAGGTAGTCCCGCAGGGTCGAGAGGGAGCGCTCCTGGTAGG
>CAYRZX010000064.1:0-6059 GCA_964428665.1 uncultured Gemmatimonas sp. | reverse complement strand
ATGCTCCTGCTTCAGTCGGACCGGGCTGAGGAGGCAGCCTTCGCCATAAATCACACGCGGGCCGTCGTGCGAAGGCAACGCCTTCAGCGTCCGGGCGGTCAGCACGTTGCCCGCCTCCGGCCTCACGTCGCCCAGGATGCCGTTGTAGAACAGGTAATAGGCCGTGCCGTTGCAGACGCCCAGCAAGGGGGAGCGCCCATCGTGCTTTCCACCGGGCAGAGGCTCCCCGGTCTCGGTGAAGAAGATGTGACGCGCCAGGTCATCGAACCGCACCTCTTTGGAGATGTCCCCTCGCTCGTCGAAGAGCGACGATCCGAGCGTGCAGTAGCGGAACCCGCCGCCAAGACCATCCACCACCGTCTCAACTTCTTTAGCGTTGGAATGTTTGTATCCGTTGATAGCCCGCCGGAGCCGCTCCGCCGTGATCGTCTGGCAGATTTTCTCATCCATCTCCACCAGGATGAACCGCCGATGACCGCCGTCCTCCCGGTTCAGGGACAGGACCGCGTGGCCGGTCGTGCCGGAGCCGGCGAAGGAGTCGAGGATGAGGGAATCTTCATCCGTCGAGATTTGAAGGATACGTTTGATGAGACGGGTAGGTTTAGGTGTGATAAAGACCGATTGCGAATCCGGGAAATCCAAGATTTCAAGCAGTTCCTTTTTGGCTTCCTGAGTGTGCCCCACTTCTTGATATGTCCATAAAGTTTGGGGGACTACGCCTTGTTTTACTTCCGAAAGAAACCGTTTGAGGCGAGGCATGTTATTGCCGCTTTTTCCCCACCAAATACGACCATCCCGATCTAACTCAAGGAAATTTTCTTTAGAGAAGCGCCAGTACATACCCTTACCGGGTCCCTCTATGACACGTCCTGATGGGCAAGTTATAGGATAAGTTCCTTCCGAATAGTAGTTACGCGCCTGAAGATCGCCTGAGGTCCAGGGACCACGAGGATCATTATCAGGTTTTCCGTATCGTGATTTGGCAAGATCGCCACGTTGGATTAGGTTTGGGGTCCATACATCCGAATTACGCGCATAAACCACAATGTAGTCGTGATCCTCTGAGAAGTGACGAGCAGAATTCTTTGGAGAGAAAACCTTCTGCCAGATGACGGAGGCGATGAAGTTGCGGGTCCCGAAAATTTCATCCATCAGGTGACGCAGGCTGTGGACTTCGTTGTCATCTATGCTGACGAAGATCGCCCCGTCCTCCCGCAGAAACTCCCGCAGCAGATGCAGGCGGGGGTACATCAGGCAGAGCCACTTGTCGTGGCGGGAGAGGTCCTCGGCCTCCTTGCCGACGGTCTTGCCGAGCCAGGCGCGGATTTCGGGGCTGTTCACGGCGTCGTTGTAGGTCCACCCCTCGTTGCCGGTGTTGTAGGGCGGGTCGATATAGATGCACTTCACCCGGCCGGCGTAGTAGGGGAGGAGGGCCTTGAGCGCCTCCAGGTTGTCCCCCTGCGCGAGCAGGTTGCCGGTCCCCGCATCGCCCGCCGAGAGGCGCTCGTCGTTCTTGAGGAGCCGGTAGGGGACCTCGCGGTGATGGTTCAGGACGGCGGCCTTTCCGATCCATTCAAGGGTGGGCATGAACTACGTTCTCCGGAATTTCAGTAAGTTCTAATGGCCCTTAATGCCCAAAATTCAGGCGATTTATCGTTCAGGTGTAGGGGCGATCCTATGTGATCGCCCGTCGGTCTGATGGGATAGAATCGCCGGGCGGCCACATAGGGCCGCCCTTACGGCAAGGGGTAAACCGACAGATTCTGGGCCATAAAGGCCAAATGGAACTGAGTTTCAGAGTCGGATGTTTCTGTTCTGAGCTATGCGCCCGTCGGTGTCAGAGCTTCGCTTGATCTGCCCATCTCCAGACTCACGGCATCAAAGCGTGCGTCGCTGGGACGATAGGAGAGCAGTTCCATGCCTATCGGCTCGCCGCTCTGTGAATCTTTGATCAAAATGACCCCGTCGCCTAACTCGGTGCAAATCTGGTCCTTTCGGGGAGGCTGCCAGAACACGGTCAAAAGTTCCGTTTCAGGCTCATAGAACACTTTTATCTGAGCCATTCTGAACCTCCGCTTTTCAATTCTGCGAACCTCCGTAGAATTTTGCACACGTGTGCAAAATTCGGGCAGGCCGACGGGGGAGAGAACCTATTCTGCGTCATAGATCCCCCGCCTCACAACAACGCATCCGCCAGCTCGGCGAAGTCCCGGACGGTCACGTGGGGGCGGTAGGGGGAGTCGTCGTAGGGGAGGGCATAGCGGTTCACGAACGCCCCCTTGTAGCCGCACGCCCTGGCGCCCACGATGTCGAAGGAGTTGGACGAGACCATCATGCACTCGCCCATCTCCAGGCCGAGGATTCCGGCGGCCCGCCGGTACACGGCAGGGTGCGGCTTGAAGGCGCCGATGGGCGACACGGAGATCACCGCATCGAAGCGCCACTGGACGCGGTTCTTCACCAGGTGGTCCAGGAAGTGGGGGTCGCCGTTGGAGAGGATGGCCAGCGTGTAGCGGCCCTTCAGCCGCTCCAGCCCCGGCAGGGTGTCGGGGAAGGGGGACAGCTTCGGCCAGGCATCCATCAGGTTCCGGATCGCCTCGGGGGAGGCCTGGATGCCGTTCAGGCCCAGGGTGTAGACCAGGGCGCGGCGCACGGTCTCCAGGTAGCCGCTGTGGCCGAGCATCAGGAGGGTGTCCTGGAATTGCTCGATGCGCTGGCGCGCGCGCCACTGGTCCCAGAAGCGGTCCGGCGAGGCGGACGCCTGCTGGTCTTTCAGGAACGCGGTGATAAAGGGCTTCAGGCTGCCGCCCAGGTCCAGAATGGTGCCGAACAGGTCGAATGCGAGCGCACGAACGCCGGGGTAACTGGCCATGAGGGTTTCTCCTTTACGGGTCAATCTAACCTGCGCAAATCGGAAAAGCAAGCCCTGTCTGAGGCTTCAGGAGGAGAGGGACAGGGCGGACACCTCCGCGTCGGTCAGGGCGCGGTTGTAGAGGCGCAGGTCCCTGAGCCTGCCGTTGAAGTGGTCGTGCGGCCCGAACCCGATGCGCAACGGGCGGGCGCTGGAGAGGTCGTAGTCGGCGGGGTTGAAGGGGGTGGAGGTCGCGACAGGGTTGCCGTCCACGTAGAGTTTCAGACGGTCTCCCTGACGGATGGCTGCGAGATGCCGCCAGCCGGGCCTGAGTTCGTGGTCGTAGGTGACGCTTTTTCCCGCTTCGAGGGAGCAGACGCGGCCGGAGGGGAGGGTCCCGCAGAAGAGCCTCCCCTGATAGACAGCCATGGACCAGGCGCGGCGATACCGGACGTCGGGTGTGGCGTCGAGCTGGCCGGTGCGGGTCCAGGTGGTCCCCCCATCATGGCGGTAGACCTCGGCCAGGGGGAGGGTCCCGGCGTAGAGCTTGCCGTTGTACACGACCATGCCCATGACCTCCATCTCATTCCCCAGGCGTCCGCAAGGGGTCCAGGTCTCCCCACCGTCGTAGCGGAAGACCGTGGCCTCGGGCCAGGTCCCGGTGTAGAGCTTCCCTTCGTGAATGGCGAAGGAGTAGGTCTGGTTGACGCCGGGCTGGTCGCCGGTGCGGGTCCATGTATTCTCACGGTCATACCTGTAGACGCCGCCGCGCTTGTTCCCGTCGTTGCCCGCGCCGTAGAGGCGTCCGTTGAAGGCGGCGAGGGACATCAGGCGCACGCCGGGGGTCCCGCAGTCGGTCCAGCGCGTCCCCCCCTCGTAGCGGAAGAGGCCCTGGTGGTACATCGGGATCGCGTAGAGCCTGCCGTTGTAGACGGCCAGGTTGTGGATGCCGTCCACCTGGTCGGGGAGCCAGCCGAGGAAGCGCATCATGTATTCGAGGTTGACTGTCTGGCCGACGGAGGGGCCGGCCGGCCTCCCGCAATCGACCCACTTTTTGCCCCCGGCGTAGCGATAGACCTTTCCGCCGGGGTGGAGGTTGGGCGACTCCGACAGCGAGGACCCCGCCGCGCGGTAGTGGGACACGCCCGCGTAGAGCTGGCCCTCGTGGACGGCGAGGGACGAGACCGAGTTGCACCGGTCCGGGCTGCCGCAGTCGATCCATTCGGCACCTCCTGCATAGCGGTAGACGTGACCGGCCTCGTCTGCGCCGTGCTCGAAGGTCCCGGCGTAGAGCTGACCCTCGTGAACGGCGAGGGCGAAGACGAAGATGTTGTTTCCGGGCCTGCCGCAATCGGCCCAGGCCGGGTCGATCCGCCCGGCGTCGATCCCGAAGTGGAGGTGCCGGTCGTTGGACTGGGCGCTGGTGACGCCCGCAAGGCTCTGGATGGTGAAGTTGAACCCCCTCCGCGCCACAGGGTCGTATTTGCTGAGGAGGTCGCCGGGGATGTCATCGAGGTCCCTGTCCGTGTGCGCGCAGACGGAGATGGAGAAGTCACCGGGGCCGAGACGGAGGGAGGGGCTGTCTTTGACCTCGATGAAGGCGCTTTGACCGTCGAAGGCCGCCCCGTCCTTCGCGGCGAGGTCGGCCCCGTGATTCTGCCCGTGGTTTCCCGCGCCGGAGTGGTCCCGGCAGTCGCCGCTCAGTTTCCAGTGTCCGATGAGGCCTTCACGCACGTCCGCGTTCATGGGTTTACCGCCCTTCCTTTTGAATGGTCTTTTCCACGATCTCTCCCCGAAACGCCCCGTAGACCCCCTTTCCCCAGGAGACCTCTCCAAGGGCAAGCCCCGCCGTCAGGTCCGGGTCCACGGGGGTAGAGCCGAGCGGCCTGCCGTCCTGAGAGACGCTCATCCGGTCTCGCGCGAGCGTCAGCTCGAAGGTGGTCGGGCCGGTCTTCCAGTCGGTGTGGACGGAGAGGTGGCCGGGCCGGGTGAGCCGGTAGATGGCCCCGTAGTCCTTCTGCTGATCGTCCGTCAGAAACCCGAACCGGGGCTCGTAGGGGGCGGAGCTCTTGGCAGAGGTGGAGACGTAGAGCGCCTCGCCGGAGGGGATCATGCTCGTGACGCGCTGGCCCCACTGGTTCAGGACGATCTCCAGCTTCGTGCATTCGGCCTCGTAGGGGTGAGTGACCACATCTGTCAACTCCGGGTGCGTGAACATCCGCCTGACGAACGACCAGGCGGCCCCGTCGTACCTCCAGACCTCGGCCCAGGGCCAGACGCCCACGTAGAGGTCGCCGCCGTAAATGGCCGTGGTCTGGGCCTCGCGCGCCCTGCCGGAGACGCCCGGCATCACCGGCGGCCAGCCCTTGCGCAGCACCAGCTCCTTTCCGTCGAACTCGTAGAGTTCGCCGGTGGGGTACTGGCCGAGGAGGAGGCGGTCGTAGTGGTTGATCATCGAGTAGACCTGGAAGCTGACGTTCTTGTCGGGGCGCTCGTAGAGGGTCCGCCAGCGTTCTCCGTCGAAGGCGTAGACGCCCCCCGTGTTCGTGGCCGCCAGGATGTCCCGGCCAAGCTGGCCGTAGGAGTAGACGACGATGGGGTGGGAGGCGTCCATCTCCTGGACGTGTCCCCGGCTCAGGTGGATGCCTGATCCGTCCGGCGTCCAGGGGCAGGCCACGAGGTGATCGACTTTCGGGGTCGCGTCCGGGAAGTGGCGATGGAAGACGAGGAATCCGTTGGCGTAGTAGGTCGCCCCGATGGACCCCTGTCCCGGCCCCAACTCCAGGATGGTCTTGCCCCGGTAGGTGACCCGGCCGGGGGTCGAGGCCAGGATGCCGTCCCCCACGTGGACGCTGAGCGGGGCGGTGGCTTCATCGACGGTCCAGCGCTGCGCCTGATCGTCCCAGACCCGCAGGCGAGGGTCCTTCCCGCCGCGGCTCCGGGCGAAGATGCTGTCCTCGAAGGCGTGCAGGTAGGCGCCGCCGTCGTCGCTGGCGCGGGGCAGGCGTCGGACGGCGTGGGCGTCCTGCCCTTTCCCGGGTTTGATGAAGAAATGGAGGACGCGCCGGTCGCTGCGGGACTCCGTGTTGAACGCGCCCATGAAGCCGGCGCCCGCCGTGACGCGGCCCTGGCCGTCGGTTGCCTCGAACAGGGACCCGAAGTTCTGGCCCAGGTCTCTGCCGAGGTCCACGCGGATGGAAATTTTGAA
>CAYRZX010000063.1:18836-24702 GCA_964428665.1 uncultured Gemmatimonas sp. | reverse complement strand
CTATCAGGTGATTTTTCCACCTTAGCTCGTGGTCTAGATTTCGGGGGAAAGTATAACCAACACCTCTGTTCGGCTCCTTCTAAAGCTTGCTGTCTCCCTTTTCACATCACAACACACCGGCTATCTTTCGGGATATGGCTGCCAGAAAATCAAGATGCCTGTCATGCTTATCATTAGCAGAATACTTCCACTCGCCCACAAAACTCTGCCATTCGCCGCGTCGAGAAGCAGGGTGGGGTGTATAAAGACATATTAATTTTCTGCTTCTTGTTTCTGTCAACCAGAGATGTTTCTTGATTTGCGCATCAATCTCCCCGGTATCCTCAAGGCTGCTTCGAACAAGAAAGCGTTCGGATGCTTCTCTCTTGAAAGAAGAGAGCTTTATCAGTAGACGATCAAGCTCCGCCTCAAGTTTTCCAAAACTTCGAAGGGGAATGAGCGCCTTCACCCCCTGAATCACTACAATATCGGGAGAAAGAATGCCCAATTCCTCAAGCGCAAAGGGGGCACAGTTCCGGTAAAGCCTTTGGGGGGCGGAGTTATTGCTGCAGTGATAGCTGCACTTTGCCGCATTGATCATGGCAAAGTGCTTCCATACCTCGTAATCATCTTTGGATCGCTCAAACAGCGCCTGAATAGTTCGCAATGTTCCTCTAAGATGTGGATGGAGTCTGATTTTCTCTATGGGCAACTCCTCGACTTCTTTGCTCCGCTTCCATATATCCCGGGAAGGATCAGCTCCCTTGTCCTGAGCAAGTATCACCACTTTACAGGGATCGCCTTCGTGCCCGTACCTAGAGCCTACATAGGCTTCAGCCCCCCGGTGGAACTTGTGTTCTCCATCTGTTCCGAAACATTCCTGCCGGTGGGGACACTGAAAATTGTCACAGGCTATGTTTCTGTCGGCGTAGAATTCATGCAGATGTGGTCGGTAATCCATCGCCGTTCTCCTGCTTTCGCGGTGCAGAGCCACTTTACTCTAAAAATAACCGCACTGATGGCATTAGACAAGCGATTTCTGGACACTTTGTGGAAATTGAGGCCAGAGGTTGGCCGGTTTCTCAGGTGATTTTAGCGGGTATTGTTGTTGCCCCATTTCTCCAGTTCAGCGCGTCTTCCACCGTTTTGCACCAGGGATGCACCCCCTCAAGGTGGTAATTCCCCGTGCTGGGATTTTGTATCCTGAGATAGGGCCTCCAGCGACCATCCTTCAGATCCAACATCAGAAGCTCGTATCCCATCCACGAATCCACCACCTGCGCGTCCAGCTTCTCAAACACACGGTCAATTCCGATCTTTCGCACGATCTCCTGCCTTACCCCGGCGTTTGGCGCCCGGAGCAACCGTTGGGGGTCCAATCTATCACCGGGTGTCTCCGCAACCTCCCGAGGGACCTCAACACCGTTCAAGAACCATAGACTCCAGCCGTCCGGGTACACCACCGCCGGGCCTCCGTCGCGGTGCGGATACCCATCCTTTACCCACATCTCAGCCGGTCGCTCAAATAGAATGGCTATACCCTTAAGAGGATGCCACCATCCGGCATTCTCCGCAAAGCGAGCCCACGGTTCGAAGCTTGACCAGTCATTCATGTCAAGGACCGTGGAGCAGAATTCCAGAAGCCCCAGAAACCCCAGCATCTCCATAGTATTCCAGCAGCTTGTGCCGCAAAAATATCCCATCCGTTCCCCGGCTTGGCTCTCAACCTGTGAGACTATAGAATAGCCAACCGCTAACAGAGACTCCGATAGGCTCCACCCCTTGAAATAGTGTTGAGTTCGGCTCATGGTCCCTTCATCGAAGCGTTTCCAATGTCTCTCTTTGATCTCTCGGGTATGCTCTATCACATCAAATACCAGGGATTCAGAGCAGGTAATGATCGTGCAGACCATCTGGCATTTCGACGGTGAGTCGAGCCAGATGCAAGATCGCGGAGGATCAAACCCGAAGACCCGATATCCTTCGCGAATCCATCGCTCCGCTTCCTGCCGGTCGCAAGGACCGGTCTTCAATCCCAGCCGTAGCCAGCGGTTCTGGTAATGCTGAATCCGACGATCCTGCTCCGGAGTCAAAGAAATCCTGGGGTTCGTGATCTTCCTTTTCCCGGCCTCAGTCTGAGTGTGCATGGCCTGCCTTTCGCATAAGACCAATTGGCGACCCATCTTGCGTATTCCGTAAAATGGTCATGTCTATGCTTCGGCGGAAATGTCTGAAACCACCTCCACGAACTCGCCTGTCGCAAAGAATCGCCGGAGCGCCTCGGCGTCTTCGTCCCAGAACAGGATGTAGTAATCCTCCCCGAATCCGATGCAGACCCCATCTTTTCCCCCCTTGCAGAAGTGAAGTTCCACGCTCTTGACCTGGTTCAGGTTGATCATTTGAGTCCTGATCCGAATAAAAGGCTTCACGGTCCATCCACCTCCCAAAGGACACCTGCCGCTTACACTCATGTTTTCTGCTCAACCTCTTCCTAAGGAACGTAAGGTCAGGCATCCTGGAATGTTTCACCATCTGTGGTATCAGTCCCTCACCTGTCGCGCTTCTTCGGCGAAGTGGTCGTACTCCCGTACGGCTTCAATTTTGTAGATGCCGGGAGGAATCTGGAGGGTCCTGTGCTCTTCGTGAACAATTGTGATTCGCCCCGGAGCCTTCATAAAGACCTCTCCATCTGGATTACGGAACATCCAGACCGCCCCCACGACACGATGCGCATGCCCGGTGACTTCTCCCCGCGCAAGCACGGGGTTGGCCTCCTCAGTCTGGAACTGCTTTGAGTCAGATGGGATGGCGACAACGAGCTTGATCAGAACATCTCCCTGCTGATAATACTCCATCTGAGCCTCCTTTCGGCAAGATATCATAGCTTGTTGACTCCTGTCAGGGGTTTTAAGGAGGAATATACCCTCCCCCCACGACAGGACACGTCACGCTGCGCAAAATTTTTGGGGCAAAAAAGCAGGGACGGGTTGGAAACCCGTCCCTGTGACACGTCGGCCTGGGGATGGACGGCCAGAGGGCCATCCCTACGTCTTTTTATACCTGTTCAGCGCCGCCTTCAGCGCCTCCCGCACCTCCTCCCTCAACCACCCCGGCTCGATCACCTCCGCGTCCGGCCCGTAGCTCAGCACCCACGACTTGATCTCATACGCCCCGCCTGCCCGGAACGACAACAAAATGTCCCCACCCGGCAGGACCTCGACCTTCTGGCCCGGATGCCAGATGCGCTCCTGCGCGTATCTGGCGTTTGCCCCCGTGAACCGGACCTTCACATCAAAGGGTTCCTCCCGGATCAGCCCGAAGGCGTCCCGGAAGTAGTCCTCCACCGAGAAATCAGGAGGCTCAAACCGCTCCTCCGTCACCTCCAGCTTTTTGATCCGCTCCACGGCCAGCATCCGCACGTCGCCGTATCTCGGGACCCTCACAAAAACGTACAGCCCACCGTGGTACGGAAAGAGCTTGAACGGCTCGATCCCGTAGGTCTTGCTCCGCCCCGTCGAGGCCGCCGCGTAAGTCACCTCACAGACCCGGCGATCCAGGACCGCCTCCGTGAGCCGGTCCAGAACCTGGCCGCCCCCCTCCTGTCGCTTGACCCCCTTTGCGTAGGGAGCAAACGCCTCCGAGGCCCGGTCCAGAAAGCCCCGCGCCTTCTCCGGCAGCGTCAGCCGGACGCGCCGCAGGGCCGAGCGCAAATCCTCTCGAAAAGACGTTCCTGCCTGAGACTCAGCGACGCGCAGGGCGAACAGGAGCGCGATCACCTCACCCACCGGGAAGTTGACCGGCAGGTTCTGCTCCCTTGCCAGACGCCAGAACACCTTGCCCTCTCTCCGGTCGTCATAGAGCGGAAACCCCGCCTCGCAGAGGTCCTCGATGTCCCTCTGGACCGTCCGGATCGTCACACCGAACTCCTGGCTCAACTCCTCCAGCGTCGCGCCGTAGCGCCGGGCCATCAACGTTCTCAGAATGTCGAGTTGCCGCGTGATCTGTTTGCCCTGAGTCATACCCAAATGTCCGATTTACAAAGCAGACAGGCGACCCGGCAGGTCGCCTGTCTGAATACACAACGTCCACGATGTTTTCTCTGACTTACGCTTTTTCCAATCTGAGCCGACCATGAGCCGCAGGTCATTTTTTGCGGCTTACAGGATGTCGCTTTTGGATAAGAGATTTGCTTTTATTGGGCATATTCGCTACCAGATGGATCAAAGAGCGCAGCGCAGCATTGACAGCCTCCGAGTCCGGAAAGTACTCACGCACATCAGGCTCCAGCATAACCGGATCGTCTTTTAGCTCAAGGCGCTTCACAATGGTTGCGCCGTCCAATTTGTGAATATGCACGGTATACCCTTTATGCAAGGGTTTATAGTGCTTGCCACGCACAGCTCCCCGGAAATCGTACTCGGGGCGCATCTCACTATCTTTGGCTTCCAATTGGCTAGTAGTTACCTTCTTCATAGCTTCTTCGTTCGGTTGGTGTCGCCCTGCGACAGCTGATGAGGCGCGTCTTCTGTCTGCGCTCGGTATATGAGACAACGAGCAGGCGACCTTTGGCCGAGTGGCCGATAGCGATGTAGCGCTGCTCTTTATCCGAATGGTCAGGATCAGGCATGGACGCGACGAACGGATCGTTGAAAATCGTCGTGCCTTCCTCAAAACTGACCTTGTGTTTTCTCAGGTTGTCTTTGGCCTTTTCTTCGTCCCACTCGAACAGAAATTCCATCGGCCTGCTCTCAAAATATACCTAAACTCAGCGCACGTATCAATACGATTTTCCCGAATCAGTCCCGTACCACTTCCGAATCACCGCCACCGCCGGCTTGTCCCGCAGGTTGTAGGACGGGTCCCACGGCCCGCTGCGCCGGTCCGGGTCGTTCCACCGCCAGAGGTACATCCCGGCCATCCAGGGCCTCCCCAGGCACGCCCGGAACAGGGCCTCATAGCACGTCGCCTGTCCCATCAGGTCCAGCGCCCCGCCTCTCTCCTCCCTGTAAGGCGCCTGCGCCGCCCCCTCCGTGGCCGGGTACCCCACCTCCATGAAGAGGACCGGCCTGCCGTACTTCCTGTTCAGCCCCTCGATCCTCCCCAGAATCGGCCCCCAGGCCGCCACGAGATCATCCACGGACGGGGATGCCCGCTTGCTCAGCGGATAGTAGGCGTCGATCCCGATGAAGTCGAGCGCGTCCCAGAAGGCGACCTGCTCCGCCTCCCCGTCCCAGTTGGCCGCGTAGGTGATCGGTCCCCGATAGATCGCCCGGACCTCCCGGATGAGCGCCCGCCAGTCCGCCTCGCGGCCTGAAGTCCCGCTCAACTCCGTGCCGATGCAGAACAGGTCCGCGCCCCCGGCCTCCGCGACCGCCGCGAACTTGAGGAGGAGCCGGCGGTACCCCTCGAACCACGCCCGCCAGTCCGCCTCCGTCTTCATGGCGATCCTCCCGTGCCAGGTGTCCCGCTCCCGCACCCAGAGGTGGGGCTTGATCGCGACCCCCATCCCGGCGCGGTGGGCGTCCGCGCACGCGGCCAGGACCGCCCCGTACTGCTCGAACTCCCCCTCGCGCAGCGCGGGCCGGTCGTCCTCGTCCTGGTACCCGAACGGCAGGTAGGAGATGGCGTTGACGCCGAGCGCCTTCAACTCCCCCAGCGCCTCCGGCGTCACCCGCTGCACGCGCCAGCCGTCGATGCTGATGCCCTTGTGAAAGAAGGAAACGGGGAAGCGGGGAAGCGGGGAAGCGGGGAAACTCCCTCTCTCCGATTCTCCGCTTCTCCGTTTCCCCGATTCTTCCCGGCCCCTGACCCCTGACCCCTGGTCTTTCTCCTTCATCGCCTCCCCCGCGTAGAACCGGACGACCGTGTCCGGGTCCGCCAGAAAGGG
>CAYRZX010000063.1:0-18736 GCA_964428665.1 uncultured Gemmatimonas sp. | reverse complement strand
CGCGCGGGACGCCGCATCGGGCCGTGCGAGCAGGGAGTCCATCAGCGCCCGCACGCCCCCCTCGTCGCCCAGCCTGGAGAGGGCGTCCGCGACGGCGAACAGCCCATATCCCCGCTGCCGGGAGGCGGACGCGCGGAGGGCGGGAATCGAGGATTTGAGACCGAGGTCCGCAGCCACGCCCGCGGCGCTGACAGTCAGATAGGGAGGAGCCGCGTTCGAGATCAGAGATCGAAGGGTATCTTCCCCGGACGGGTCCCCGATCCGGGCGAGAAGCTCCGCGGACCTCAGGCGCATCCAGGGCTGGCCGTCCCGCAGCCCCTCCTTCAGCGCCCGCAGGACCTGAGCGTCCCTCGACTCCTTCAGGGCCCCGGCCACGAGCGCCCCTCCCCAGAGCCGGCGTCCCTGCGTCGCCGTTAGGAGCCACGCCCTCCCCTCCGGCCGCCCCATCCGCGCCAGCGTGAGGCCATAGACGGCCTGCCTCCGGCCCGGCGTCCTGACCTGACCCAGAAGATAGGACATAAGCGCCGTGTCCCTCACCGCCGCGAGACGGCGGGAGATCCGGTCTGCGCGGTCCCCGTCCCCCGGCCAGAGAGGCCCCTCCTCCAGGGCAGCGATTAGGAGCGGAACAATTGCAGGTCGGGGAATAGGGCCGGATGAGGCGGGGACCTTCGGGAGCAGGGTGAGCGTGTCCCTCCGCTCCCAGACAGGGTCGGAGGCCGTCGCATCCACCCTCAGCCCGTATCCGGCCAGGCCGCAGGCCCGGGTCAGGAGCCGGGCCGCGCAGACCCGGAGGCCGAAGTCAGCCGGGGCGTCCGCGCACAGGCGGGTGAGGCGGTCAAAAAACGCCGGATCGTCCGGGCGAATTCGCGCCTCCTGCATCGGATTGTCCATCCGTTGCGCCACGCGGCGGGCATCCGCGTCGCCGTCCAGCAGGCGGGCGAGCAGGGCAGGAAAATCCGTCGAGGGCCGGACAGGGGAGGAGGGAGGCGCGGGTTTCCTCCCCGGCCTCACCACAACCGCGACGATGAAGATGGAAAGGATGCCAGCGAGGATCCAGGAGGTGCGGGACATGAGAGGAGGGTGGAGGATGGAGGTGAGGAAAGGTTAGAAAGTTCAAAGTTCAAGGTTCAAAGTTCAAGGTTGGAATCTTGAACCTTCTAACCTTGAACCTTGAACTCGGTTTTGAGCGCCCGGTTGAGCTCCCGGTCGAGCTTGTCGCGCTCGCCGTCCTCATAGATGAAGTCCCAGGGCTGGGAGGCCATCCGGTCGGGCCGCTCGGAGAGGTAGGCGTCCACATCCAGGCCAATCTCGCGGGCCGCGCGCTTCCAGTCCCCGTCGCAGCGGTGAATGGCGATGAGGAAATCGCTCAACTCGCGCCCCCCGCGCGACAGGATGCCCTCTAAGTAGGCGGAGCGGTAGTTCTCCACGCCGATCTCCGCGTGCTTCCCGACCCCCCGCTCGACGAACCGGACCCGGCGCTTGATCTCGTGCGGGGGTTCCATCCGGCACCACTGGAACGGAGTGAGGGGCTTCGGGATGAAGGGGTTGACGCTCAGGCTCAGCCGCCCGGCCTGCGCGCCCTGGCGCTCGCGCATCAGCCGCCGGAGTTTCAGCGTCAGGTCCACGAGCGCCTGCAGGTCCTCCCCGGTCTCGGTGGGGAGGCCGACCATGGCGTAGACCTTGAGGTTGCGGATGCCCCGGTCCAGGGCCCGGCCCGCCCCGTCCAGGATCTGCTCGTCCGTCATCGTCTTCTTGATGGCCTTGCGGAGGCGGTAGCTCCCGGCCTCCGGGGCCACGCTCATGGTCTCCTGCCCCGACCGGGCCAGGGCGTTCAGGAGACCGTCCGTCAGAAGGTCGATCCGGAGGGAGGAGACGGAGACCCGCACCCCCTCGTCCAGGAGCCCCTCACACAGGGCGTCCGTCTCCCGGTAGTCGCAGACCGCCGACGAGACCAGGCCCACCCGGTCGAAGCCGGGCCGCCCGTCCCTCCCGTACCGGGCCCGGCAGTCGCGCACGACCTCCAGGACGCGCCCCGCCGGGACCGTGCGGAACCTGGGGTAGATGTAGCTGACGGCGCAGAACCGGCAGTGGCGCGGGCAGCCCCGCGAGATCTCGATCAGGAAGAGGTCGCTGAACTCCGTCCGGTCGGTCACGATCGCGGAGCAGGCGATGTGATCGGCCAGGTCCGGGCGCTGCTGTTTCTCGACGGGCGTGAGGATGCCCTGAGGGTCGTGGTCCCCCCGTGTCTCCCAGGTCGCCGTCAGGGACGGGACGTAGACCCCGGGGATCGCCGCCGCGTCCCGCAGGTGGGCCCGCCGGTCCCGCCCCCGGTCCTGCCGGAACAGGCCGAGGTACCGGTCCGAAGCCTCCTCCCCCTCTCCGATGATCATCGCGTCGGCGAAGTCCGCCAGCGGCTCCGGGTTGATGAAGGTCATGGCCCCCCCGATCAGGATCAGGGGGTGATGCCCCTCCCGGTCCCGCGCCAGGAGGGGGATGCGGGCCAGGTCCAGGAGCCTGAGGACGTGGACGTAGTCGTTCTCGAACGAGACCGAGAAGGCGAAGATGTCGAAATCCGGGAGGGGACGCCCGCTCTCGAAAGAGGTCAGGGCCTCTCCCCGCCGGCGCATCTCCCGCTCGTCCGCGGGGTCGGGCAGAAAGACCCGCTCGCACGCCACGCCCGGCATCCGGTTGAAATACCGGTACATCGTCTGAAAGCCGAGGTTGGACATGCCCAGGGCGTAGACGTTGGGGTAGGCCAGCGCCACCCGGAGGTCTGCGCCCCCCCGGTCGCGGAACACCTCCCCCCGCTCGCGGGACAGGAGGGCCTCGGCTTTATGTCGTAGAGTGTGGGACATAGCGTATAAATATACCAAAATCTGGCTTATACCTACAAATCATTCCCCGCGTAGGAGAGGTTGAAGCTCTTGTTCACGAGCGGGAAATCGGGCACGATGTTGTTCAGAATGGCATAGCTCAGCGCGGGCCAGTTGGCGAAGGACGGGTCCTTCACCTTCACGCGGTCGAGCAGGCCGTCCCGGCCAGCCACGGCCCAGTGCCAGATCGGCCCCCGCCACCCCTCCACCAGCCCGAAGGCGCTCGCCCCCTCCGGCGCCTCCTCCACCCGCTCCGCGACCTCCCCCCCCGGCAGCGCGTCCAGGGCGGCCTCGATCAGCCTGGCCGCCTCGCGCACCTCCTCCACCCGCACCATCAGCCGCGCCCAGACATCCCCCTCCGTGAAGACCGGCGCCTGGACCCCCAGGCCCCCGACCGGCAGCGCCTCCGGGATCGCCACGCGCAGCGACCCGCCCATCAGCCCGGCCACGCCCAGCGCGAACGCAAACCCGGAGCCGGCCAGCGCCAGCCCGTGCCCGGACGCGCGCGACAGCCCCGGCCAGTATCCCCGCCAGGATCGCCCCCGGCGTCGGGGGACAGCCGGGCACCACCACGTCCACCGGCACCACCGCGGACACGGGGCCGACCACCCCGTAGCCGCCCGCGAAGACCCCGCAGTCCCTGGCGCAGTCGCCCACGGCCACGACGATCTTGGGGTCGGGCGTCGCCTCGTAGGTCCGCCGGAGGGGATCGGCCATGTTGCGCGTCACCGGCCCCGTCACCAGCAGACAGTCCGCGTGGCGGGGGGACGCCACGAAATGGAGACCGAACCGCTCCAGGTCGTAGTAAGGGTTGTTCAGCGCGCCGATCTCCAGCTCGCAGCCGTTGCACGAGCCCGCGTCCACCTCCCGGATGTGCAACGAGCGCCCGAAGAGCCTGCGGGCGCGTTCGTCGATCCGCCTCGCGAGGACTTCGAACCGGGCGTCCTCAGCCGTCCGCGACAGAGGCTCGGTCACCACGGGCGTCTTAAAGATTTTTCCGAATAAGGTGGCCATGCTTTAAACCGTGATCGTCAGCCCATCGTACGCCAGCTCCACCCCCTCCATCATCGCGCGCAGATAGGCGTTCGCCTCCTCGTGGTCCAGGTCGTGCGTCATGTGGACGAAGTAGGTCCGTTTGGGGCGGAGGCGGTCCACCACGTCTAAGGCCTGGTAGATGCTGTAGTGGGTGATGTGGGGCCTGGGCCGGAGGGCGTCCAGGACCAGGACATCCAGGCCCTTCAGGCGCTCGAACGAGGAAGGGGGGATCCGGTTCGTGTCCGTGACGTAGGCCAGGCCATTGAACCGGAAGCCCAGGACCGGCGTCTCCCCGTGCCAGACGGGGACGGGCAGGACATCCACCCCGAACAGGGGAAAAGGCCCCTCCTCGCTGATGGGGTGGAGGTCGATCTGCGGCTTTCCGCCCCCCCTCGGCGTCTCGATGAAGGCGTACTCGAACACCCGCCGGATGGTCTCCAGCGTCGTCCGCGTGCCGTAGCAGGGGACGGGCCGCCGGTGGAGCTGAGAATAGCGCCGCACGTCGTCCAGGCCGTGGATGTGGTCCGCGTGGGTGTGCGTGAACAGGAGCGCGTCCACCCGCTGGATGCGGTTGCGAATGGCCTGAATGCGGTGCTCCTGCGGCGTGTCGATCAGGACGCAGCTATCGTTGTACTCCAGAAAGGCGGAGGTGCGCGTCCGGTGGTTCCGGGAGTCCGGGGAGGCGCAGACCCGGCAGTCGCAGGCGATCATGGGCACGCCGTGCGACGTGCCGGTGCCCAGGAAGGTCAGTTTGATCATGACAATCGAATAGGCGCTAGCGTGGGAGTCTCGTCCTCCAGGTGCTCGGTCAGGATCACCGGCCCGTCGGAGGTGATGGCCACCACGTGCTCATAGTGGGCCGACGGAAGGCCGTCGGCGGCGGCGGCGGTCCAGTTGTCCGCCGCGACCACGACCTCCTCCGTGCCCATGTTGACCATCGGCTCGATGCACATCACCATCCCCGGCTTCAGGCGGGGGTTCTTCTCCAGCGGGGCGTAGTTGGGCACCTGCGGCTCCTCGTGGAGCCTCCGCCCGATGCCGTGCCCCACGAAGTTCCGGACGATGTAGTAGCCGTGCGCCTCCACCCACTCCTGGACCGCCCCGGTCACGTCCGCCAGACGGCTGCCCGGCCTGGCCTGCTCGATCCCCTTGTAGAGGGACTCGAGCGTCACGCGCATCAGCCGCCAGGTCTCGGGCGAGACGTCCCCGATGGGGTAGGTGTAGCCCTGGTCCCCGTAGTAACCCCCCAGCCGGCACCCGATGTCGAGACCGATCACGTCCCTCTCCTGCAGGGGACGGTCGTTCGGGATGCCGTGCACGACCTGCGCGTTCACGGAGGCGCAGATCGTGGCCGGATAGCCGTGGTAGCCCTTCCAGGCCGACTCGGCCCCGCGCGACCGGATGAAGCGCTCCACGACGCGGTCCAGCTCGGCGGTCGTGGCGCCGGGCGCAATGAGATCGCGCACGGCCCGGTGCGCGTCGGCCACGAGCCGGCAACTGTTGCGGATGAGTTCGATTTCGCGAGAAGTCTTGATGGAGATCATCCACTCTTCTCCCCGAAGTGAGCGGCGAAGATGAAGAAGTCGTTGAAGGAGATGGCCCCGTCCCCGTTCAGGTCGTAGCGCGGGTCAAACGCGACGGACGCGGCCGTCTTTCCGAAGGCCTCGGCGAACGCGAAGAAGTCCGAAAACTCCACGCTCCCGTCCCCGTTGAAGTCCCCCACGGCCCGCGCGGGCTTGAGCACGTCGCTCCGGACCTCCGCACTGATCCGGTAGGTGAACAGGGTGCCCGTCAGCGACAGGGCGGCGGGGATGACCACGACCTCGTCGTACTGCCCCCACGCCGGGACGCGCAGACGCCCCCCGTCCACCTCCATGATCTGGACGTCGCCAGGCTGGATCAGAAGGGCGAACACCTTCCATCGAGTGCTGGAGGACAGCGTCAGATCCACGAAAAGCCCCCCCGGCTGTCCGGCGGACTGAAACTGGAGGTAATCGGCGGCCAGATGGTCCACCCGCCCGCTGTCGGCCACGGCCTGACCGGACCTCGCCGCCACCGTCCGGGTCTTGACTAAGGGGTAGTCGGACGCCTTCGAGTAGTATCCGGGCCGCGCCCGCGTCCTGGTGAAGTAGTTCCAGAGGGCGAACCTCGGAAAGGCCTGCTCGAACCCGCCGGGCAGCGCGTCGTCTATGAACTGGAGGTCCCAGCGCTTCTGGACATTCAGGCGCTCCCATCCGCCCCGGATGGGCCCGATGCCGAACAGGGCGTAGAGGTTGTGGACGAACACCGCCGACCCGAAGGGGTGGAGGTCCCCGAACGGCAGAAAGCGGTCCAGGGACACGGCCGGGGCCTTGAAAAAGTCCGGGAGGTACTGGTAGTAGTCGTTGACCTCCGGGTAGGCCGCGTCCTCCATCCAGACCGCCGTGACCTCCTGCCACCACTGCGCGTCGAACAGGCTGTAGTAGCCGAACTGGACGGCGTGGAAGAACTCGTGGGCGACGGTCGCGTGGAGGCCGTTTTTCCCCTTGGAGTAGTAGATGCTGTCGGTGAAGTTGTTGTCCACCTCCAGGTAGCTCGTGGTCGTCGTGGCGCTGGCGTTCTCCGGGTAGGTGAACCCGTAGGCGCTGCTCCGGCTCAGCTCCTGGACGTAGATGTCGTACTGGTCTCTCCCCCCACCGGAGGCCCCGTCGGAGGGCGGAGGTCTGAACCCGAAGCGGTCGATCTGCAGAGACCAGACACTGTCCGCCGTGGCCCCCACCTCCTCCACGTAGTCCGGGGCGCCATTCCCGTTGAGGTCCGTCAGGCTCACGGCGTGCAGACCGCTCGTGTCGTAATGGATGCGGAAGCGCCCGGAGTTGCTGGTATAGAAGGCCTGCGTGGAGGGCCGGCCCTGCTGCTGGAGGAGGAGCGCCAGACGCCCCCGCGTCTTCTCCGGGAGGTCGTTCCACTCCCTCCGGACGGCCATCAGCGTGGCCGTGCCGCAGGTCGCCCGATGGGAGCAGGTCTCCGCGTGGGAGGGGTCGAGCAGGTGGAGCGCGCGGTCGGCGAGCGTCTGCAGGTCGGCGTCGGGAGCGGCAGAGGGGACATCAGCCTGAGCGACGGAGAGGGGGAAGACGAGGCAGAGCGCGGACAACGAGATTTTCAATTCCTGATCCTTTTCGTCTAGAGAATTTGGAACTCAGGAAATCAGGAAGAAGCGAAGGGGGATTTTCCTGAGTTCCTGAGTTCCAGATTTTCCTACCCGAGGTTCTCCAGCATCCGCCTCACGCTCAGCCCGGCGGGGCCTGTGACCTCGGCCCCCAGCCGGCCCCCGAAGGGGACGCGCGAGACCTTCACCCCCCCGCCGTAGAGCGTCCGGGCCACCGGCTCCAGGTCGGGCAGGAGGCGCTGCAGGGCCTCGTCGGTGTTCGGGACCTCCCGGGAGCGGTCCACGAAGGCGCGCAGGCGATCCGTGCGGAACGTCACGGCCCCCTCCAGCCGGGGCTCGACGGCCAGCCCCTCGGCCATCGTCAGGAGGTCGCGCAGCCCGTCCCGCAGGCACTTCCGGTTGTCCCCCTCCAGCGGCAGCCGTCGGCGGTACCAGAACATGGGGCGCTCGTCGGCGTTTCGGACGATGTAGTCGGCGTGCCGCCCGATCAGGCCCACCCCGCCGTCCGAGTGCGTGTTGTTCCCGACGCCAAAGAACTCGTCCGGGTTCGCGTGCATGCGGGCCTCAAAGATGCTCCGGTACTGCTCGAAGTCCGGGTCCAGGTACTTCTGGCCGGGCCTGCGGCGGTCTTCTATGAACAGGTAGAGGCTGAGATAACTCAGGTCGATCGGCTGGCTCATAATCGTGCGAATAGACTCCTTTCATAAGTACTTTCGCGTCTCCCGCTCCATCTCCCGCCACATCGCATCGGTCTGATGGTCGTGGCCCGCGATGTGCAGGACGCCGTGCACGGCCAGATGGAGGACCTCGCTTTGCAGGGACCGCCTCCGCCGCGCCGCCCGGCGCCGGGCGTAGGGCAGCGAGATGTAGACCTCGCCCAGGACGCCGTCCCCTTCGGAGAAGGCGCCCCCTCGCAGGTCGAAGGACAGGACGTCCGTGGGGGCGTCGATCCCGCGATGGGTCCGGTTCAGGCGACGCAGGTCCTCGTCGCCGGTGAGCACGACGTTGAGCGCCCCCCGGCTCAGCCCGTGCTCCACGGCGGCCCGCCGCGCGATGCGGCGGATCGCCCGCAGGTCGAGACGGGGGCGGGGCGCGCCCTCGACCAGAAGGACCCGCAGGGTGAGCCGCTCAGACGCGGGAGGCCCCTTCTGGCTTCTGACTCCTGACTTCTGACTTCTGATCGGCGGTCTCCCTCTGCCGCTGCCCCGGGTACTCGACCCGGCTGTGCATCATCCCCATCAGGATCGGCAGGAACGCCTGCTCGATCCGGTGCAGGTCCCTGAGCGTCAGGTCGCATTCGTCCAGCTCGCCGGACGTGAACTTCCCCTCGATGAGCGTCCGCACCATGCCCTTGACCCGGCTGGGGGAGCGCTCCTTGAGCGACCGCACGGCGCCCTCCACGGAGTCGGCCAGCATGATGATGCCCGCCTCTCTGGTCTGGGGCCTGGGCCCGGGGTAGCGGAAGTCCTCGTCCCGGACCTCGTCCTTCAGGCCCCGCTCCAGGGCGCGATGCTTGAAGTAGGAGATCTCGCTGGTGCCGTGGTGCTGCGGGATGATGTCGATGAGGACCTCTGGCAGCCCCTCCTGCTCGGCGATCTGAACCCCCTCCCGCACGTGCGAGATCAAAACCAGGGCGCTCATCTGGGGCTGAAGCTCGTCGTGGGGGTTCTCCCCGGACTGGTTCTCCACGAAATACTGCGGCCTCACCATCTTGCCGATGTCGTGGTAGTAACACCCGACGCGGGCCAGAAGGGCGTCGGCGTTGATCGCCTCCGCCGCCGCCTCGGAGAGATTGGCGACGATCACGCTGTGGGTGTAGGTGCCCGGCGCGCGCGTGGCCAGGGTCCGCAGAAGGGGGCAGTTGAGGTCCGACAGCTCCAGCAGGGTGATGGGGGTCACGATCCCGAACAGGTTCTCGAAGATCGGAGACAGCCCCAGCGTCAGGACCGGCGTCAGGACGCCCATGACCAGGCCGGGGACCAGCTCGCGCCCCATCTGCCTGAAGTAGTCGGCAGGGTCGGAGTACGTGTAGAGGAACCCCCTCAGGGCGACGATGAGGACGGCGTAGGTGAGGGTCAGATAGACGATCGAGCGGTTGAAGTGATGCCGGTGCCTGACCCGCCTGACCGAGTAGCTCCCCACCACGCCGCAGAGGGCCGAGGCGACGGTCGCCTGCAGGCTGTTGAGCGTGACCCCGCACAGCAGGGCGGACAGGGCGGCCACCACCACCCCCAGCTCCGTGTCGAACAGGAGGGCCGTGAGCATCGCCGCCAGGGCGACCGGGACGTAGAGGTGCGAAAGGCCGGGCGTCGCCGCCAGATAGGACGCCACAGAGGCCGGGATCACCAGCAGAATCCCGAATAGCAGAATCACCCCCGTGCGGGGGAAGAGCGACGGGCGGAAGGCCCGGAGATACACCAGCAGGAGGGCGACGATGAGGCCCGACAGGAGGGCCGCCGAGAGCGTCTGCAGGTAGGGCGTATACGGGTCCTCGTAACGCCTGCGGAACTTCTCCTCCGCAAGCGACCTGAGCATCTCCAGGTGCTCCGCCGTCACCCGCTCGTTGGCGTCGACGATCTTCTGGTTCTCCAGCACGGCATAGCGGTTGGGGGAGACCAGCCGGGCGGCGGCCTCCCGCCTCTCCTGCGTCCTGGCCGCGTCAAAGATCAGGTTGGGCGAGACAAACGCCTGCAGCGTCTCGTAGAACGCCCCGGCCAGGCCGGGGTTGGCCCCCGGCCACCGCTCCCGGATCAGGTCCGGCAGAAAGACGCCGGAGACCTCGGCCACGTCGTGCACGCCGCTCAGGGGCGAGACGGCCTCCGCGCTCCCCCTCAGGATGGAGACCCTGCCGTCCGCCGGATCGCCCAGGCCCGACTTGTCCGCGACGACCCCCGCCGAGTAGAGGTCGGCCAGGACGTTCTGGGCGAGGCCCCTCATCGGTATCAGATGTTCGCTCGACACCGCCCCCACCCCCCGGATGCGGTCTACCCCCAGGAGCACCCTGAGCGCCCTGTCGGAGAGGGCGCGGCCCCAGGCCGTGCGCCTGAACGCGGCCACGCGGGCCGAGTCGGCCAGAACGGCGCGAGAGAGGACCAGCATCTCCCTGAACAGGGAGTCGAGGGACGCCGCCTGAGCCGGCCCCACCGAGGGGTCGAAGATCAGAAGGGGAGGGACGCTGCGGCGGGCCGCCTCCTGCTCCCGCTCGTGCTCGGACCTCCCCTTTTTCACCCAGAACGTGAACGGGGCGACGATCCGCTCGCGGGCGACGGTCCCCTCCCGGAGATCCCCGTACTCCGTCGCCTTGCGATGCACCGACAGATAGGTCAGCGCGCAGATGACCCCCCCCACCACGCCCCAGCGCAGGACCTGCCCCGGCCCGAACTTCCAGGGAGGAATGCCGCCGACCGGCCAGCCCAGCCGCCTGCCCACGCCCCGGCTCAAGGTGAGATAGTTCGGAGGCATGTCCTCTGATCTGCCTTCTACCCCCAACGATGATCTGTAGGGGCGACCGGCCGGTCGCCCCTACTTCTCCCCGTTCACCTTATTCTCGTAGGTCTCGTAGGCCTTGATGATCTGCTGCACGAGCGGATGCCGCACGACATCCCTCTCGGTCAGGTAGACGAATTCAATGCCTTCCACGTGGCTGAGGATGTCCTGGATCTGAATGAGACCCGACGGCGTGTTCGGGGGCAGGTCGACCTGGGTGATGTCGCCGGTGATCACCGCCCTGGCGTTGGCGCCGAGGCGCGTCAGAAACATCTTCATCTGGCTGACGCTGGTGTTCTGGGCCTCGTCCAGGATGACGAAGGCGTTGTTCAGCGTGCGCCCCCGCATAAAGGCCAGGGGCACGATCTCCAGCGTCCGCGAGTCCACGAGCTGTCGCATCCGCTCCGGCGGCACCATGTCGTCCAGGGCGTCGTAGAGCGGCCTCAGGTAGGGGTCCACCTTCTCCTGGATGTCCCCGGGCAGAAAACCGAGGCTCTCCCCGGCCTCCACGGCGGGCCGGGTGAGCACGATGTGGCTGATCTCCCGCCGCTTGAGAGCGGCCACCGCCGCGGCCACGGCCAGATACGTCTTGCCGGTGCCCGCCGGGCCGATGCAGAAGACGATGTCCTGCTGCTCCATGGCGGTGACGTAGCGATGCTGCCCGGTGGAGCGGGGGCGGATGAGGCTCTTGCGCGTGGACAGCAGCACCCTGGACGACTCGAACCCCCCGGCGACCTCCTCCCCCACGTCCCGGCCCGACCGGAGGAGGTGGTTCAGGTCGATCTCCCCGCCGCGCCGGAGATGAGACACGATGTCGTAGAGCGCCTGGCACGCCTGCTCCACGTGGCCCGCATCCCCCTCCACGACGATGGATTCCCCCCGCGCCACGAGATTGACCCCGTAGCGCTTCTCAAAGGCGACGAGATTGGCGTCGTTGTGGCCGTAGAGATCGAGCGGATCGATGCCTTCGATGCCCACCTTTTGCGATGTGCGTTCACCCAAGCTTGACGACGGCCTCCTTCAACAGAAAAAAGCCCCCTACCTCCAACCGAGAGGTCGAGAGCTTTTCTGACCTGACAGGATTAATATCGCGCCATTTTTGGACGGCCTCTGTTGACGATGATGAGTTCTAACACCACAGATTTATAGTAACATATCTCTCGGAGGATGTCAAGGGAAAAAACGGACCTCACACGATCCTCAGCCCCAGCTCCCGGAGCTGCGCCGGGTCCACCTCCGACGGCGCGCTATCCATCAGCGACACGGCGGTGTTCGTCTTCGGGAAGGCGATCACCTCCCGGATCGACCGCTCCCCGGCCAGCAGGGCCACCAGGCGGTCGAACCCGAACGCGATGCCCCCGTGGGGCGGCGCGCCGAACTCGAACGCCTCCAGCAGGAACCCGAACTTCCGCTCCGCGTCCTCCGGGGAGATGCCCAGCAGCCGGAACATGCGGTTCTGCACGTCGCGGCGGGAGATCCGGATGCTCCCCCCCGCGATCTCGTTGCCGTTCAGGACCAGGTCGTAGGCGCGCGCCCGCACCGACGCCGGGTCCGCCTCCATCTTCTCCAGGTCCTCCTCCACCGGGGAGGTGAACGGGTGATGGCAGGCCACGTACCGCTTCTCCGCCGCGTCGTACTCGACGAGCGGGAAGCGCATTACCCAGAGGAAGCTCCACCGGTCGTCCCGTCGGAGGCCGAGCTGCTGGCCCAGCTCGAGACGCAGCTCGCCCAGGGCGGAGGCCGCGACCTCGGCCCGGTCCGCCACGAACAGGAGGAGATCCCCCGGCCGGGCCTCCATCCGCTCCGCCAGCCTCTCCCGCAGGCCGGGCGAGAAGAACTTGACGATGGACGACTCCAGCCCCCTGTCCGTGACCTTGATCCAGGCCAGGCCCTTCGCGCCGAACTGAGCGGCGAAGCCCGCCAGGTCGTCGATCTGTTTGCGGGAGAAAGACGCCTGCCCCGACACATTGAGGCCCCTGACCACGCCCCCCTCCCCCAGGACCGACCTGAACACCTCGAACTCGCTCTCGCCGGCCAGGTCGCTCACGTCCCGGATCTCCATCCCGAACCGGGTGTCCGGCTTGTCGCTCCCGTAGCGGTCCATCGCCTCCCGGTGGGTCAGGCGGGGCAGCGGGAGAGGGACCCTGTAGCCGACCGTCTGCTCGAAGAGATGGGCCGTGAGCCCCTCGGCCAGGGCCAGGACATCCTCCTCCTCCACGAACGACATCTCGATGTCGATCTGCGTGAACTCCGGCTGGCGGTCCGCGCGCAGGTCCTCGTCCCGGAAGCACTTGACGATCTGAAAATACCGCTCGAACCCCGCCACCATCAAAAGCTGCTTGTAGGTCTGCGGGGACTGCGGCAGGGCGTAGAACTTCCCCGGATTCACCCGGCTGGGGACCAGGTAGTCCCGCGCCCCCTCCGGCGTGCTCTTCATCAGGAACGGCGTCTCCACCTCGATGAACCCCTGTCCGCAGAGGTGGCCCCGCGTGGCCTGGTAGGCCCGATGGCGCAGCCGGAGATTCTCCAGCACGCGCGGCCGGCGCAGGTCGAGATACCGGTACTTCAGGCGCAGCTCCTCCGTCACCTCGGCGTCGGACTCGATCAGAAACGGCGGCGTCTTCGACTCGTTCAGGATGCGCAGGTCGTGGCAGAGCACATCCACGGCCCCGGTGTCCAGCTTCAGGTTCTCCATGCCCGCCGGCCGGAGCTCCACCTTCCCCTGCACGGCGATGACGTACTCCGAGCGGATGGCCTCGGCCTTCCGGTGCATGTCCGCGTTCACGTCCGGCTTGAACACGACCTGGGTGATCCCCTCCCGGTCGCGCAGGTCCACGAAGATGACCCCCCCGTGGTCCCGCCGCCGGGCCACCCACCCCATCAGCGTGGCCGGCTTGCCCACGTCCTCCTTGCGCAGCTGGCCGCAGGTGGCGGTCCGCCTCCACCCGCCCATGGATTCAGGCATAAACACTTCCCTTCATCATAAGACCAGATTTGAACAGGGATGGACAGGATATACAGGATTTCAGGCCCTCACCCACCCCCATACCCCCTCCCTCTCCCGTACGTACGGGAGAGGGAGGGGGCAGCAGCGGCGAAGCCCCTGACACTGGGGGAGGGTGAGGGCCGTTCATTTCTCGTCCTTCCATCCTGCCCATCCTGTCTATCCCTGTTTGACCAGATACTCCACCACCCTGTCCAGCGCCACCTCCTCCTGCGCACCGGTCTGCATGTCCTTGACCACGGCCGCGCCCCGCTTCATCTCGTCCTCCCCCAGGATCACCACGCGCCGGGCCCCCGAGGCGTTGGCCGCCCGCATCTGCGCCTTGAGGCTCCGGTCCGCGTAGACCGACGCGACGGCCAGCCCGCTCCCGCGAAGGGCGTTGACCAGGCCCACGACCCGCCCCCGCGCGGCCTCGCCTGCGGCCACGACGAACACGTCCGCGCCCGGCCCGGATTCGACCGCAACCCCCTGCTCCTGCATCGTCAGGACCGCCCGCTCCAGCCCGAGCCCGAACCCGATGCCCGGCGTGGGAGGCCCTCCCAGATCCTCGATCAACCCGTCGTAGCGGCCCCCGGCCCCGATGGCGTTCTGCGCCCCGATGCCCTGGACAAAAAACTCAAACACCGTCTTTGTGTAGTAGTCGAACCCCCGGACGAGCCGGGGATTGATCGAATACCCGATGTCCAGCGCCGCGAGGTGGCCCTTCAGGGAGCTGAAGTGTCCCCGGCACTCCTCGCAGAGCCACTCGACGATCTGCGGCGCCCGCTCGATCACCGGCTGGCAGGTCGGGACCTTGCAGTCCAGCAGCCGGAGCGGGTTGACCTCCAGCCGCCGTTTGCAGTCCCCGCAGACCTCCGCGACGCGGCCCCGGTAGTAAGCCACGAGCCGCTCTATGTAGGCGGGCCGGCACTTCGGGCAGCCGATGCTGTTGACGTGTAACGAGACACCGGAGATACCCAACTTCCGGTAGAACGTCCACGCCAGGTCGATCACCTCCGCGTCCAGGGACGGATCGATCTCGCCGAAGACCTCCACGCCGAACTGGTGGTGCTGCCGGTAGCGCCCGGCCTGGGGCCGCTCGTAGCGGAAATTCGGGGAGATGTAGTAGAGCTTGACCGGCTGCGGGAGCATGCGCATCCCGTGCTCCAGGTAGGCGCGGGCCGCCGGGGCCGTCCCTTCGGGCCGGAGCGTGAGACGGCTCCCCCCCCTGTCCTCGAAGGTGTACATCTCCTTGTCCACGATGTCCGTCCCCTCCCCCACGCCCCGGATGAACAGACCCGTCTCCTCGAACATCGGCGTGGCGATGCGCCGGTAGCCGTAGAGCCGCGCCAGGCCGGCGACCACGGACTCGACCTTCGCCCAGTAGGGCCACTCGTCGGGCAGGATGTCCCGCGTGCCACGGGGGATCTGGAACTTCGTAGGGGTCTCCTCAGAAATGACCTTGTCTTAGAACTTTGTCGGTTTCGGGATCTGTTTCGTCGAGCATGCCCTGAATTTTGTCAATCATCCTTTGGAAAACATCGGCATAGTACTTCGCCGATTCCAGGAAATCAACATAAGCCTTACGATGTTTCCGCCTGGCCTCGGCGCTCCTGTACTCCTGCCTAACATTCGAGGACATTCGCTTTGCCTTCCTGACAATCAGTACATCATCTATCTGAGTTGATGTGATGGAAACAGGAGTCATATCTAGAAACTCGCATACAAGGAAGTAAAACGATGACGGCACTGCAATCTTGAGGTCACGGCTTGTCGCCACGGCCTCCTGGAACATCGTCTTGTCCAGGTTCGTCTTGCATTCGACGCATACATAGCCGAGATGCGATTCAATCATTTCAGATTGAGAAAAATCCTTGTTAAAAGATGTCATCATATAGAGACGCTTTCCAAGAACAAAGTCTTGGTCCTTTGTCCTCAACCTCGGATGTCCACCACCTCCGGTGTCTGCAATCGAGGAAGTAAAGCTCAGTCCAGCAAATGTGTTACGCGGTCCAAACTCAAACACTTGATTTCCCAAATGCAAACTCCTATAAACAAGTTGCGGGAGAAACTCTTCAAGGATCGTGTTGTCAAGTTTCAGCTGGCCTTTCTGTCGGTAGAGGAAGTTCTCAGGGCTGTCGAAAACGAGGTCCAGTTCGACAAATGTCTTGTAGCGGTTGGTGGCATCTACAAGTTGCCGGACTGCATTCTTTTGTCCGAGCTTGATACGCTGGAGTTCGTTAATCCAGTCATTGTACCTCCGCAATGCCTCTTCAACTCTGGGCTTGTCGGCAGCCGGGAGTCTCGGATTACGGAGAAGCCCTTTGAGTTTGTCCAGATGCGGCGTCGGCAACGCTGGCGCTTGCTTATTCATAGATCCATTTCCGTTCTCTTTCACCATCATGACACAATCCCGTGTCTGGTAGTAATTATACTGAGAACTGTCAAAAAGCGGTGTCCCCTCAATCTCATTGACCCTCTCAACCGCCTCTTGGAGGAGTTGGCGGTTTTCCTTTGAGACTGCTGACAATGCAGCTTTGAGAGCTTCATGAGCAACCTTTCTTCCGAGGGCCAACGGAATCGTCCGGTCGCTGACATAACGCGCTCTTTCTAAATTAAGTACGTCCTCCTGTATAGCTTGTCCGAAGCGGTTAAGAAAGACTCGCTTCTGCCGAAGGACTACGGAAAAAAGCCCCGACTCAGTCGCCAGCCGATCCAGAATATCGGCGTTGTAGAAGGGCAATCCCAGAACTCTTGATTCGTGGCCCACGATCAATACCGCGCGACCGCCCCCCCTGAGAACTCTGGCCAGCTCCCAGATGGAACGTGCCATATCGATGCAGTACTGGATGACCGTAAGAAACCTGTTCCCCCTGTTTGCCCTGTTCGATCCGATCTCCGACCTCGCGACGCGCAGCAAGTCCCATCCAAGAAACTCCACCGACCGCCGATAATTCTGATGATAGTTGAAGACGTTGATGTACGGAGGAGATGTGATCGCAAAATCAACTGATTCGGCTTCGAGCGGGAGTGCCCTTGCATCCTGCAGATCAACCTTGATTGGCTGATCGGAGAACGGCAACTGCAATACCAGCTTGGTGAGTGCGTTGAACTTGCCTTGAACAAGGTCGTTTTTCAGTGGATTGTTGTAAGCGTCAAGTAGTACAACCAGAGCATTGCAGAGGATTTTTGCACGGTCGCTGAGGGAGCGTCCAATTTTAGTTATTTTCGCCTCGAATACATCCGGTTCGAGGTTGTCGTCAGCGAAAAGGATAATCGGAAACTCTTCATTCAGCCGCTGGCGAAGTTCGCCAAGAGCGCGTTTTCTATCTTCCACGCATGCGTTTGTGAACTCATAAGCCTTGCTAAAACACCATGCTGCGGGATTAACTTCGAAACCGTACGCGGGAAGGGAGATGGAGGCAGCCTCATACAAGACCGTCCCACTTCCAGCGAAAGGATCGAGGACTACAGAGCCAGGCGGGCAATATGCGTCCAGCAGATACTCAATTAACTGTGGAGAGAACTGACCCCGCCAGGCAAAGAGATTCGACCGGTTCTTCTCTTCTATATTCAAAAGGCTCGGATGTAGATTTGTCGCAAAATTTTTCAATAGATCGTCCTGATTGCTATTGTCCAACTATGCCTTCGTTGCGACCAGATCCTGTAACAGCGCGCGAATCTGATCCAGGATGGACGCCTTGACCTGTCCGAAGGTCTTGACCGCAATGGTCTGAGATAACGTGTAAATTTTGTCCACCCGCACCTTGCCGGGACGGTTCAACCTTCCGCGCGCGAGGTCGGACGACGAAAGCTTGAAACTATACTCGGTGCTGGTAGGCTTGGATGTCATCGCCACAACGACCATGTCGGTAGTCGTGCGATGGTAGGCATCGTTTGAAACAACGATCACAGGCCGCCGCTTTCGGGATGAAAGGTTGGTAAAAGGGACAGGAATGAGGACAATGTCACCCTGTTCAGGCATCGTTCCAATCCTCGTCATCCCAAGGGTTGTCCCAAAAATCGAGGCTGCTTTCCGCCGCTGATACGAGATCGTTGAAGTCGTCAGCCGACTCTTCGACGACATAAACAACAACGCGTGCGCCGGGCGGAAAGGGGACATTGAGTTCCACATGTCCATTTGCCTGCACTTCAACTTCGTACTTCAATGCAGCCTGCGGTCCTCGGGAATCTTCGGGCATGGATTATCTCCACCTCCAGAAACGAACTAACCTTCATGTGGCAGATATGGCCTGCCTGATGTGCGTCGCCGAATCTAATGCAGTTTCGACTAAAAATAGGACTTGAACGATATTGGCTCCTCATCAACATCTCGTCCGATGATCTGGCGCAAGTGTTCTACGAGCCCATCATCCTCCAGGGCGGATGGAAGAAGGTAATATCCATTCCCATCTACTCTCAGCTTCTGAACAAACATATCGCATATCCAGCAACTGCGGGCAGAGCGTCCACAGGCTTCGGCGACGATTTTGGCCTCCTTGGGTGTCAGGGCTACTGAGTCGCGCGGCCTGCGTCGAACCGCTCGAATGAATTTTGTCCATTCTTCCAGCTTATCTGACGGGAAAGGGGACTCTTTCATAGAAAATTTTGGCGCGGAGACCGCCTCGTGGGCGTTCTCCGCAAACTCACACATGGCCTTGATGGCCTCTTCTTTGTCCTTGATCCCCGTGGCCACCATCCCACTTTCTTCGATCCATCCCGGCTTGTTCTCCAGTTCCACCTCGAAAAAAACCGTCCAGACTCCGGCGAATTTAATCGCCGTCAGTTCCAGCCGGGCCAGGGGATCCACTGTCGCGTTCAAAGTGACCAGGGTCCCGATCTTGCGTTCCTTGATCTTGATGTCCACATTCGGCCTCCTGGATGTCTTTCTCCTCCCATACATGCACATCGCTCAACATTAAGAGAGATCACCGCAAGCCGTCGGCTTCAGCCGACGGTGGTTGACACTTTATCCTCCATCTTAATGATTGGAAAGTCGCGTTTATTTATTGCAGTTGAAGCGGAATTTGAACCCTTTCTCGCTTCAAATGCAGGTCCATTTCTATGAACCCAAGCACACGAGAACCTAAAGTCGTCAAAACGGCTCTATCGTACAGAGCCTCTGTTTTAATTCGCTCCACAAGTCCTAATTCCTCACGGGCGTAACCGGTCTTCCGCGTTTATAATAGACTGAAATTGTTTGACTTATAT
>CAYRZX010000062.1:0-24727 GCA_964428665.1 uncultured Gemmatimonas sp. | reverse complement strand
CCACGAAGGCGATCCTGTTCACGAACGTGAACCTGATCAACAACGCCAAGTGGGCCTATGGGATGATCAAGAACGTCAACCCGAACGTGGAGATGATCGTCTCGATCGACATCCAGATGACGGCGTCCATCGAGTACTCGGACCTGGCCCTGCCGGCCAACTCCTGGCTGGAGTTCGAGGGGCTGGAGATCACGGCGTCCTGCTCGAACCCCTTCCTGCAGGTCTGGAAGGGGGGCATCCCGCCGGTGTTCGACAGCCGGGACGACCTGATGATCCTGGCGGGCATCGCGAACGCGCTGGGGGAGGTCACGGGGGACGGGCGGTTCCACGACTACTTCAAGTTCGCGCTGGAGGGGAAACGGGAGGTCTACATCCAGCGGCTGTTAGACACGTCCACGACCACGGCGGGCTACAGGTTAGAGGAGGTCATGGCCGGGAAGTACGGGCCGCCCGGCGGGTGTCTGATGCTGTTCCGGACGTATCCTCGCATCCCGTTCTACGAGCAGGTGCACGACAGCGAGCCGTTCCACACGGACACGGGGCGGATGCACGCGTACAGCGACGACCCGACGGCCGTCGCGTGCGGGGAGAACTTCATCGTCCACCGGGAGGGGCCGGAGGCCACGCCCTACCTCCCGAACGTCATCGTCAGCTCCAACCCCCTCGTCAGGCCGGAGGACTACGGCATCCCGCTGACGGCCGAGGGGTGGGACGAGCGGACGATCCGGAACGTCAAGATGCCCTGGGAGAAGGCGAAGTTGACGAAGAATTTCCTCTGGGAGAAGGGGTTCCAGTTCTACTGCCTGACGCCCAAGACGCGGCACCGGGTGCACAGCGGCTGGTCCAACGTGGACTGGCACATGCTCTACGACTCCAACTTCGGGGACCCCTACCGGCTGGACAAGCGGGCCCCGTGCGTGGGGGAGCACCAGCTCCACATGAACCCGCAGGCGGCGCGCGACCTGGGGATCAACGACGGGGACTATGTCTACTTAGACGCCAACCCGGCGGACCGGCCCTACTTAGGCGCCAGGCCGGACGACCCGTTCTACCGGGTGGCCCGGTGCATGCTCCGGGTCAAGTACAACCACGCCTACCCCTACAACATCGTGATGATGAAGCACGCGCCGTTCATCGCCACGGAGAAGAGCGTGAAGGCGCACGAGACCAGGCCGGACGGGCGGGCCCTGTCGGAGAACACGGGCTACCAGGCCAACCTGCGCTACGGGTCTCAGCAGTCGATCACGCGCAACTGGCACATGCCGATGCACCAGACCGACACGCTGTTCCACAAGGCCAAGGTCATGATGGGGTTCATCTTCGGGGGGGAGGCGGACAACCACGCGGTCAACACGGTGCCCAAGGAGACCCTGGTGCGCGTCACCAAGGCCGAGGACGGGGGGATGGGCGGGAAGGGGGTCTGGGCCGTGGCCACGACGGGGTTCACGCCGGACAACGAGGGGGAGTTCATGAAGCGCTACCTGGCCGGGGAGCTGATCAAGAGGAGTTCGTGATTTTGTGTAGGGGCGCGGCATGCCGCGCCCCTACGAAAACGATAGAAAGGACCGCCATGCCTTACAACGACCCCGACCCCACCGACCCCTCGATGCTCATCGGCGTGGGCCTGAGCGTGAGCGCGGACGCGACGACGGACATGGCCTACGTGTTCGCCGAGGAGTTCGCCCGGATGGGCTACGACGCGGAGGGGCTGATGCGCCTGTTCCGGAATCCTTTCTACGCCGGGGCGCACGACGCGTACCGCCGGATCGGGGACGCGGAGGTGCGCCGGATCGCCCAGGAGTGCGCCGGGGCGTGGGGCAGCCTCCGGGTTGTGGAGCAGGGCGGCGAGGAGGATGGTGAGGAGGAGCTGATTCAGATTGAAACGTTTGAACGTTGAACGTTTGAACGTTCAAACCCAAATGCAGGCAGATAAGGAGCCTGACCATGCCGCAAGTCTACAACTGGCACCTCGGCCGCGACATGAGCTACCCCTACGAGGGGGCGTACCCGGAGCGGCAGTTCGCCTTCGTGTTCAACATCAACCGGTGCATCGCCTGCCAGTCGTGCACGATGGCCTGCAAGTCCACCTGGACGTTCAGCAAGGGGCAGGAGCACATGTGGTGGGCCAACGTGGAGACGAAGCCCTACGGGGGCTACCCGATGTTCTGGGACATGAAGGCCCTGGAGTTGCTCGACAAGGCCAACCCGGACGGGCAGGTCTGGTCCGGGGAGGTGGACAGGGACGCCCGGCGGCCCTACGGGCAGTTCGACGGGCAGACGGTCTTTGAGGCCGCGGAGAAGAGCCTGACGCCGGACAGCGCCCGCGTGCTGGGGTATCTGCCGACGGACGAGGAGTGGAACTCCCCGAACCTCTACGAGGACAACCCGGTGGGCAAGCGGGGCGTCCGGTATGAGTTCGACAAGACGGGGGAGCAGCTGCCCGCGCACAAGACCTGGTTCTTCTACTTAGCCCGCATCTGCAACCACTGCTCCTACCCGGCGTGCCTGGTGGCCTGCCCCCGCAAGGCGATCTACAAGCGGCCGGAGGACGGCATCGTGCTGCTGGACCAGAAGGAGTGCCGGGGCTACCGGAAGTGCGTGGAGGCGTGCCCCTACAAGAAGACGATGTACCGGGGGAACACGCGCACGTCGGAGAAGTGCATCGCGTGCTACCCGCGCGTGGAGGGGACGGACCCGGAGAGCAACGGGCAGCCGATGGAGACGCGGTGCATGGCCGCGTGCATCGGGCAGATCCGCATGCAGGGGCTGGTGAAGATGAGCAAGGACGGGACGTGGGCCGAGGACCGGCAGAACCCGATCTACTACATGGTCCACGTGGCGAAGGTGGCCCTGCCCCTGTATCCGCAGTTCGGGACGGAGCCGAACGGCTACTACATCCCGCCCCGGTGGGTGCCGAGGGACTACCTGCGGCAGATGTTCGGGCCGGGGGTGGACCTGGCCGTGGAGCGCTACGCGAACCCTGACCGGGAGTTGCTGGCCGTGCTCCAGCTCTTCCGGAGGTCCAACCGGATCATCTTCAAGTACGAGATCGAGGAGGGGCCGAAGGTCTACGAGGGGACGCTGAGGGGGAGGCCGATCACGCTCTACAACGACACGGTGATCGCCTTCGGCAAGGACGGGAAGGAGATCTTCCGGACGAAGGTGGAGGAGCCGATCCACGTGAGGCCGGCGAAGCACGCGAATTCGATATGACAAGGCAACGCGGAGGACACCATGAAGGCATCCGCTACCATAGATGCTGTTGATCTGGCGTTGTGCCGGAGCGCGCTGTATGAGGCGCTGGCGCTGGGGTTCCGGCCCCCCACGCGGGAGATGGCCGCGCGCCTGGCCTCCGCCGAGGGGGCGCTGGCGCTGGCAGACGCCGCCGCCGCGATGGACGGGGGGCTTGCAGGACGCGCGCGGGACCTGGCCGCGCCGGGGGGGGCGTCGGACTTAGAGGCGCTGACCGCATCCTACCGGAGGCTGTTCGGGCACACGGCGCGCGGTCCGGTGTCTCCTTATGAGACGGAGTACGGACAGGACGCCCTGTTCCAGCAGCCGCAGGAGATGGGGGACCTGGGGGGATTTCTGAAGGCGTTCGGGCTGGCGCTCAGGGCGGAGGCGCACGAGCGGATCGACCACGTGAGCTGCGAGTGCGAGTTCATGGTCTTCCTCTGCCGCAAGGAGGCCTACGCCCTGGGCCAGGGGGACGAGGGGATGGCCGGGGAGACGCGGAGGGCGGTCCGGCTGTTCCTGCGGGATCACCTCGGACGCTTCGGCCCGGCATTTGCGCGAAGGCTCACGCGAGAGGACGCGGGCGGCTTCTATGGGGCCTTAGGGGGGCTCTGCCTCGCCTTTCTGGCCGCGGAGTGCGCCCGGCTCCGGGTCCCTGCCGGGTCCGAGTTCCTCCAGCTCCGCGCCGTGGACTTAGACGACGCGCCGATGGCGTGCGGGACGGGGCAGGAGTTGCTGAACATCGAGGGAGCGACGGATGACGACAGAGCATGATGCGTTGCGCGTGGACTACGACGCCCGGCTCGTGGAGGAGGCCGTGCTGCGCGCCCTGCGGGGACGGCCCGACGAATGGTCCTTTCGCGAGGGGCGCGACCGGCTCTACGAGATCGCGGATGTGGAGGAGCGGGACGCGGCGTTCCGGCAGTTGCACGCTGCCTGGTTCGTGCGCCTGGGCCTCGATCGGCCCATTCAGCAGGCCTTCGACGAGCGGCCGCGGCTGAAGACCTCCGTGGGACGCTGCGCGGTGACGGCGGCGCGCTCGAAGAGGGACGAGGGGGCGGACCTGTTTGTCAGCCCGGCAGAGGCAGGGCAGGGCGAGGCGGACCGCCGGTCCATCGGCATCCAGGTCCGCCCCGAGGGCCTGCTGGAACCCGATTGGCTGCTGGACCTCCTGAGGCATGAACTCCTTCATGTGGAGGACATGCTCGACCCGCATTTCGGGTATGAGCCCTCTCTCCCCCGCTCGGAGGTCGGCCCGGCGTACGACCGGCTGCTGCAGGACCGCTACCGCGCCCTCTGGGACGCGACGATCGACGGCCGGCTCCTGCGGGCGGGCGTGGCCCCGGCGGACGTGAGGGACCGCCGCCTGCGGGACTTCACGCGGGCATTTCCGGCCTTCGGGGAACGGACGCCGGAGGTGTTCAGCCAGTTTTTCGACGGGGCGTCTCCCACCCACGCGGACCTGGTGGCCTTTGCCCTGGACCCTGACGCTCACCTGGACGGGTCTCACGCCCTGCGCCGAGGGACCCGCTGTCCGGTCTGCGGTTTCCCGACCTACGACCTCGAACCGGCGCCGGAGCGCCTGCCCCCGGACCTTGTCGCGAGGGTGACGGAAGATTTTCCCGACTGGCGTCCGTCTCAGGGGATCTGCCGCCAGTGCGCGGACCTCTACCGGACCTGCCCTCTCTCCGAGGCCGAGCTGGCGCTCCTGCCAAAGATATGACCACGGAAAACCGGACCTCCCCCGCGTGTGACGCAACTGCCCAGCGATTGAGACGGCGATGTCCCATGTTCGAGGCCTGGATACCCCTGTCTCTTCCCCCTCCGGACAAAAATATCTCCCGTATTTTTCGCCACTTATCCGACTTGCGCGGCCGGGGATGCCTCCTGGCACGCGCCTTGCAAGGAGGGCAACTGATCAAGAATTGTTGTGTCTGTCAATTGATAATGATTGTTAATTAAGGGCAGGATGTGAAGCATGAGACGTGATCGTGAGAGGAGGGTGAAATGATGAGGTGGACTTGGGTGTTTCTTCTGTTGATCGCGGGAATGTTGGCAGGGCCGGGACCCGCCCTCCTGACGGCTCAGGGCGCAAGGCCCGCCGAGAGGGGCAAGGAGGTCTATGAGACTTACTGCGTGGTCTGTCACGGCGAGCAGGGGGATGGGAAAGGGCTTATCGGGATCATCCACCGCGTTCAGAAGAACGGCGTCGTGGTCTACATCTATCCCAGGGACTTCACGGCGGGCATGTTCAAGTTTCGGAGCACGCCGACCGGGTCTCTGCCCACTGACGAGGATCTCCTGAGGACCGTGACGGAGGGTATCCCCCGGTCGGGCATGCCCTCTCACAAGGACCTCTCGCCGGAGGACCGGAAGGCCGCCATCGCCTACATCAAGACCTTTTCCAAGAGGTGGTCGGAGGAGACGCCGGAGAAGCCCCTCCAGTTCAGCAAGGCGCCGGCCTCCGTCGGGACGCCGGCCTCCGTCGAAAGGGGGAGGGAGCTTTACGTGGATGCGGGGTGCGTGAAGTGCCACGGGGAGAACGGGCTGGGGGACGGCCCCTCCGCTCAGGACCTGAAGGACAACTGGGGGGACAAGATCCTGCCGTTCGACTTCACGTCCGGGCCTCTCAAGGGGGGGACGCAGCCGGAGGACATCTACAAGACTTTCGTGACGGGGATGGATGGGACGCCGATGCCCTCCTTTGCGGAGTCGCTGGACGAGCAGCAGCGGTGGGACATCGTCTCTCGCTGCCTGGAGATCATGAAGGGGGGGGCGAAGGTCGTCAAGAAGTAGAGGCGAAGGACGGGCGCTGTGATTTGTGACGGACAGGCGTGGTCATTCAAGGAGGCGTTCCATGTTTAGAAATCGGTGGGCTATCAGGACGGCCCTGTTGATCGGCGCGATCGCCGGCGTTCTGGCGGCGGGCGGCGGGGTGTTCACCGCCTCCGTGGAGGCCCAGAAGACGACGACGCGGCACGAGGTGCGGCCGGGGGAGCTGGACGACTACTACGGGTTCTGGAGCGGGGGGCAGTCGGGCGAGATCCGGGTCCTCGGTGTCCCCTCCATGCGGCTGTTCAAGCGCATCCCGGTGTTCAACATAGACTGCGGGAGCGGGTGGGGCATCACCAACGAGAGCAAGGCGCTTCTCAAGGGGACGTTCGTGGGGGACACCCATCACACGCACGGCTCTTACAAGAACGGGACCTACGACGGCAAGTATCTCTTCGTGAACGACAAGGCGAACAATCGGCTCGCCCGCATCCGGATAGACCTTCTGGAGACCGATGCGATCATCTCGATCCCGCACTGCCAGGGCACGCACGGGACGTTCCCGCAGCGGTTTCCGCAGACGGACTGGCTGGTCATGAACAGTGAGTTCCAGGTCCCTCTGACGAACGACGGGACGGGGGACATGCGCAACGCCAAGGCTTACTCCGGGGTGCACACGATCATCGACGCGCAGAAGATGGAGGTCGTCTGCCAGATCGTGGTCCCGACCAACCTGGACTTAGCCGCCACGGACTACAAGGGCCTCTACTCGTTTGCGACCTCCTACAACCCGGAGAACGGGGCCACGGTCTCGGAGATGCTGGCCAATGACCGGGACTACCTGGTGGTGTTCAACTGGGAGGCGATCAGGGCGGCGCTGAAGGGGGGGACCTACAAGGTCGTGAACGGCGTCAAGATGCTGGACGGCAAGCCGGGGTCGAGTCTGGCGCTCTACATCCCCGTGCCGAAGAACCCGCACGGGGTGAACATCAGCCCGGACGGCAAGTACGCGGTCTGCTCGGGCAAGGTCTCCCCCACGGCCACGGTCGTGGAGATCGACCGGATAGCGGACGCCTTCGCCGGGAAGATCAAGCCCATGGACTGCATCGTGGCGGAGCCGGAGATCGGGCTGGGGCCGCTCCACACCACGTATGACGGGAGGGGCAACGCCTACACCTCCCTGTTCATCGACAGCCAGATCGTCAAATGGAACATCCAGAAGGCCATCGACATCTACAAGAGCCAGAAGAAGGGGGAGACGGCGGTGGTGGACCGGCTGGACATCCACTACCAGGTGGGACACACCATGGCGTCCATGGCGGAGACGAAGGAGGCGGACGGGAAGTACCTCATCTCGCTCAACAAGATCTCGAAGGACCGCTTCCTGAACGTGGGGCCGATCAAGCCGGAGAACGACCAGCTCGTGGACATCTCCGGGGAGAAGATGGTCCTGGTGGAGGACGAGCCTGCGTACATCGAGCCGCACGACTGCATCATGGTTCGGCGGGACATCATCGAGCCCCTGGTGAAGCACCGGCCCCGCATGGACGAGCACCCGCTCGCCACCACCAAGAGCTCGGTGGAGAGGAAGGGGAACAAGGTCACCGTGCGTCTCACGGCCAGCGCGCCGGTCTACGGCATGCAGGAGGTCACGGTGAACCAGGGGGATGAGGTGACGTTCATCGTGACCAACACCGATGAGATCCCGGACCTGTCGCACGGGTTCTGCGTGTCCAACTACAACGTCAACTTCGTGGTGGGGCCTTATCAGACCAAGTCCGTGACGTTTGTGGCGAACAAGCCGGGGGTGCACTGGATCTACTGCACCAACTTCTGCCACGCCCTCCATCTGGAGATGCGGATGCGGTTCATGGTGAAGGCCAGGGCCAAGGCGTGAGGCAGCTTGAAACTTAGAAGAACAACGGCGTTCGTCGCCCGGGTCGTCTTTTTGCTGACTGCGATCTGTCTGGGCGCGGCGGGGGGGGTGCAGGGGCAGATCACGTTCGGCGAGCAGAACTACCCCTACGAGCCGTCCGACGCGCTGCCGGGCGCGACGGAGTTCGTGCGGAAGGGGACCACCTGGGAGGCCTACGGGCCGGGAGAAAATGGCCCGCGCACCCTGCTGGGGGTGGTATTCCTCACGGACGACTTCGTGAACATCCCCGGCTACTCCGGCCACACGCTGAACACCCTGATGGGCCTGGACCGGCAGGGGAAGATCACGGGCGTCAAGATCGTGAGGCACTCGGAGCCGATCGTGCTGATCGGGCTGAGCGAAAAGGTCATTCACGATTTTGTCGCTCAGTACGTGGGCAAGGACATCCGGGACCGGGTCGTCATCAGCGACACGCCGAAGGCGGGCTACGTGGCCGTGGACGGCATCTCAGGCGCGACGGTGACGGCGGTGGCCGAGAACGCCGCGATCCTGGAGGCCGGGCGGCAGGTGGGCCGGGGCGCGGGCATCCTGAAGGCGTCCGAGGTCCGGAGGCGGAGGCCCTCGGAGCGGTTCGAGGCGCTGAGCTGGGGCGATCTGGCCGCGCGTGGCGCGGTCGGGGAGATGACGGTGCGCCCGGGGGACCTGGGGCAGACGGGGGAGGCCCCCCTGGTGGACCTGAAGTTCGCGGTGCTCGACCCGGCCTCCATAGGCCGGAACCTGCTCGGGGAGCGCTACTACGCCGTTGTGAAGGAGCGCGTCAGGGAGAGGGGGAGCGCGCTGTTCATCGGGGGGAACGGCACGGTCTCCTTCAAGGGCGCGGGGTTCGCCAGGGGGGGGATCTTCGACCGGTTCGGGGTGGAGCAGGAGGGGAGGTTGTTCGTGTTCAAGGACGTGGACTACCTCCAGTTCACGACGCCGCAGGCGGAGGGGGCCCCGACGTTTCAGGAGGGGGGCATCTTCTTCGTGGAGGGGGGGTTCAACCCGGCGGAGGCGTTCACCTTCCACCTCACGGTCCCCTACCGGGTGGGGGACCGGAGGGCCTACGGGGCGTTCGTGGCGGACTACCGGCTGCCCGGGGCGTTCGCGGAGGAGGAGGCGCCGTTCTGGATGGCCTCCTGGCAGGGGCGGGCGCTGGAGGTCGCGGGGTTCGCCGCCTTTCTGGTTCTGGTGGCGGCCCTGTTCGCCCTCCGGCAGCGGCTCGTGGCGCACCGGAAGCTGATCCATCGCCTGGTCGCTCTGGTGGCCGCGGCCTGGGTCGGGGTGTGGCTGAAGGCCCAGCCGAGCACCACGCAGGTCCTCACGCTGGCCGATTCGGCGGCGCGGCTCCGGCTCCCGTTCGGGACCTTCCTGTCGGAGCCGCTGATCTTCCTGTTCTGGGTCGTTATCGCGGTGTCCATTCCGCTGTGGGGGCGGGGGTTCTTCTGCGGGTGGCTCTGCCCCTACGGGGCGCTGTTAGAGGTCCTGCTGGGCCTGCGGGAGCGAGTGTTGCCTGAACGGCTGCGGAGGCGGATCGACGCGTGGGAGCCGGGGCCGGCCTGGCGGGCGGGCAAATATGTCACGTTCCTGATCCTCCTGGGGGTGGGGTTCTTCAACCTGCCCCTGGCGGAGACGCTGGACGAGGTGGAGCCGTTCAAGACGTTCATCCTCCGGCTGGCGCGGCCCGCGCATTTCGTGGCCTACTTCGTCGCGGTCACGGTCCTGTCGGTGGTGGTCTACCGGTCCTTCTGCCGCTTCCTGTGCCCCCTGGGCGGGGCGCTGTCCATCCCGTCGCGCAGGCCGCTCCTGCCGCTGGCGCGCTACGACCAGTGCTCCACGTGCAAGATCTGCCACCGGGGGTGCGAGCCGAAGGCCATCTCCTACGAGACGGGGCGGATCGACTACCGGGAGTGCCTGCAGTGCTGGGACTGCCAGAAGACGGGGCAGGACGAGGCGGTCTGCCCGGCGCTGATCGTCGCGAAGCGGGAGAGGACCGCGCCGAGGCTGATGGCCGGGGCGCTGCTGCTGGGTCTCGCAATATGGCCGTCCGTCTCCGTGGCCGGGACGCGAGTGGTGACTTCCGGCCCCGGCGCGATCCGGGAGGCGATCGCGGCGAGCGCGGAAGGGGACACGCTCCTGGTGACGGCGGGGGTCTACCGGGAGAACGTGGTCGTGAATCGGCGCATCGCGATCGTGGGCGTTGAGGGCGCGGTCGTGGACGCGGGGGGGAAGGGGCACGTGCTGGCCGTGGAGGCGCCGGGGGTCACGGTGGAGGGGCTGACGCTCCGGGGGGGCGGGTGCGAGCCGAACCGCTCGGACGCGGGCATCCGGGCCGAGCAGGTTGCGTCTGGGGTGAGGCTCATCCGCAACCGGGTGGAGGGGTGCCGGTTCGGCATCTGGATCCACGGGAGCGAGGGGGCGGAGGTGGTCGGCAACCGGATCGACGGGCGGGGGGACCTGCCGGTGAACGCGCGGGGGGACGGGGTCCATCTCTGGAGCGCGCAGGGGGCCACGATCCGGGGGAATACGATCTCCGACAGCCGGGATGGCGTTTACATGGAGTTGAGCATGGACTGCCGGGTGATCGGGAACACGATCACGAGGTCGAGGTACTCCGCGCACACCATGTGGTGCGACCGGGGGGTCTTCAACGACAACACGGTCGTGGAGAACTTAGTGGGGCTGGCCCTGATGTTCTCCAAGCAGATCGAGGCCAGCCGGAACGTCCTCCACAACAACGCGACGCACGGCCTTTTGCTGATCCAGGTCACCCGGAGCCGGGCGGTTGAGAATCTGATCATCGGAAACACCAAAGGGCTTTTTCTTTATAACTCCCTCTACAACACGCTGCGGGGGAACCTGGTGGCCCGGAACAACCTGGGCATGCACTGCTGGGGCGGCTCCGAGGAGAACGAGGTGACGGACAACGCGTTCGTCCAGAACGAGATCCAGGTCAATTTCGTGGCCGCGCACGACCAGGCCTGGGACGGCAATTTCTGGAGCGACTATCTGGGGTGGGACTTAGACGGGAACGGGAGGGGGGACGCGCCCTACCTGTCGAACTCCCTGGTGGACGCCCTGCTGTGGAAATATCCGGCGGCCAAGCTGCTCCTGACCAGCCCGGCGCTCCAGGCCCTGGCCAGGGCGGAGCGGGAGTTCCCCGTGATCGCCTTCCCCAAGGGGGTGGACCGCTCGCCCCGGATGTCCCCGGCGGTCTCCGGGTGGGCATCGGTCCTGGAACGCTACCCGCCGAGGCCGCAGAACTATTACGGGGAACAGAGCAAGCTTCCCCATATCCCCGGAGAATGACATGATTCGGCTGGAAGGCATCTCCAAGCGGTTCGGGCCTGTGGAGGCGCTCCGCTCCGTGGACCTGGAGGTCAGGAGGGGCGAGTGGCTGGGGCTGTTCGGGCACAACGGGTCGGGCAAGACGACGCTGATCCGGATTCTGGTGGGGCTTTCGCAGCCCTCGGCGGGGAGGCTGCTGATCGAGGGGAGGGAGCCGGACCGGGAGGGGTGGCGGGCGTTCCGGCGGCGGCTCGGGTTCATGCCGGAGCGGATCTCGTTTTACGAGCATCTGACGGGGGAGGAGACGCTCCGGTATTTCGCCCGGCTGCGGGGCGCGGGCGGGGAGAGGGTGATGCAGGCGCTGGAGGGCGTGGGGCTGGGGGGGGCGGCCCGGAGGCGCGTGGGGGAGTACTCCAAGGGGATGCAGCAGCGGCTGAACCTGGCGCAGGCGCTGATCGGGGGGCCGGAGGTCCTGGTCGTGGACGAGCCGATCGAGGGCCTGGACCCCGAGGGGACGCGGGAGTTCTTCCGCCTGCTGAGGTCCGGGGAGGGGCGCACGGTGGTGCTGTCGTCGCACCGGCTGTCGGAGGCATGCGGTCAGGTGGACCGGGCCTGCGTCCTGAGCCGGGGGGAGGTGAGGGCGCTGGGGGGCGTGGAGGAGCTGAGCCGGGCGCTCCGGCTGCCGATCCGGGTGCATCTCTACCCGGCGGGGTCGGTCAACGGGGCGCTGGAGGCGGCCCTCCGCAGGCTGGGGGCTGTCTCCGTGCTGAAGGGGGACGGGAGGCTCGTGGCGGAGGTCCCGCAGTCTGAAAAGATCGGGTTTTTGACCGGGCTGGACGCCTTCCGCGGGGAGATCCGGTACCTGCGCGTGGAGGAACCGAGCCTGGAGGAGGTCTACTTTGCGGCAGACTGACGTGGTTCTGGGCATCGCCCGCAAGGAGTTCGGGGACCGCCTCCGCAACCGGTGGATCTGGACGGTCTCCGCGCTTTTAGTGGCCGCCGCGCTGGCCGTGGCCTTTTTCGGCGCGGCCCCGGTGGGGGTCGTGGGCGTGCAGAGGGCCGGGGCGGCGATGGCGAGCATGATGAACCTGACGCTCTACCTGGTCCCGCTGCTGGCCCTGGTGATGGGGTGCGGGGCCGTGATCGACGAGAAGCGGCGGGGGACGCTCGATCTGATCCTGGTCCATCCCCTCTCGCCGGGGGAGTATTTTCTGGGGACTTTTCTGGGTTTCGCCCTGGCCCTGTCCGCTGCCGTGGCGACCGGGCTGGCCCTGTCGGGCGTGGCGCTGAGGGCGTGGGCGGGGGTGAGCGTCCCGGAGTATCTCGTCCTGGTCGTCCTGGCCCTGGCGCTGGGGGCGGCGTTCCTGGGGCTGTCGTTCCTGCTGTCCATCCTCTCCAGAGACCGGGGAAGGGCGGTGGCCGTGTCGGTCCTGGTCTGGATCTGCGCGGTGTTTGTGTTCGACCTGGCGCTGGTGGGGGCGCTCATTCTGTCGAAGGGGGATGTCCCCGCCGGGCTGTTCGGGGCGCTCCTCCTGCTCAACCCGACGGATGCGTTCAGGATGCTCTGTTTCAGGTGGGTCGGCAGCGCCGCCTCGCCTCTGGGTCTGTCGGCGGAGATGCCCGCAGCCCCTTCGGCGGCCCTGTCTGCGGGCGCCCTGCTGCTCTGGGGCGTTCTGCCCCTGCTTTTGAGCTACGTCCTTTTTGCCAGGCGGGCCGCTGAGGACAGGCTGGTTTGAGTTTCACCTTTTCGCAAGGAGTTGAGATGAGGCACACGAGCATCTTTCAGAGGGCTGCGATGTGGGCGGTCCTCCTCTGCGTCGGCTCCGCAGGGGCCGGGGAGCTGCGGGGCCGGGTGGCGGGCGACGAGGGGCAGGCCGTGGTCTGGGTCGAGGGCGCGCCGGGGGGGCAGGTCCCCAGGCGCGATGTCGTGATCTCGCACGTCTCCGGGCGGTTTGAGCCTTATGTGAGCGTGGGGTTCGTGGGCAACGACTTCGTCCTGCGCAACGAGGACGGCACGCTCCACAACACCCATCTCTACATGCGCCTGGCCTATCAGAAGGCGGTCTCCCAGCGCCCTCTCCACTACGGGGCCACGCTCTTCAACGTCGCCCTGCCGAAGGCGGGCATGGAGGTGAGGAGGCCGATCAAGCCGTATTACCGCTACCGGGAGGAGACCGGGTTTATCGAGGTGGTCTGCAACCCGCATCCGGGCGAGCAGGCCTACGTGTTGATCTTTGACCACCCCTATGCCGCGGTGACCGGGAAGGATGGGGCGTTCTCGATCCCGGATGTCCCGGCCGGGAGGCACGAGGTGCGGGTCTGGCGCAACGGCGTTGTCAGGACGTGGGGGACCGCCGAGGTGAGGGACGGCGCTCCGACGGAGGTCGTGGTCGAGGGGGAGTAGGGAGGATGGGATTCGTGGCCCTTCGACTTCGGGCTTACGCCCTGCGCTCAGGGCAAGTTCGCGGCCCTTCGACTTCGGGCTTACGCCCTGCGCTCAGGGCAAGTTCGTGGCTCGTCCTCTGGATGGCCTGGGGGACGCTCGCCTTTGCCGATCCTCCGTCAGGGGCCCTGCCGAAGTTCGACCTGGTGAACTGGGATGGACGGAGGGTGTCGGCGGACTCTCTGAAGGGGAGGACGACCCTTCTGGTCTTCACCTACGCCAGATGCGCCTTCGCCTGTCCGATGGTCACCGCTCAGCTTCAGGAGCTGGACAGGGAGCTGGGAGGCCCGCCGGACCTCCTCTTTCTGCACGTTTCGGTCAACCCCGCCCAGGACACGCCGGAGGAGGCGCTGAGGCATTTCGAGAGGCACGATCTGGACCCCCGGAAGGACCGCCGGTGGCTCTTCCTGATCGGGCCTGAGGACCGGATCGCGTCGGCCTTGTCGGACTTCGGGATCGAGGTGAGGCGCATCCCGATGGGGGGGGAGGTTCTCATCGAGCACACGATCCGGGTCCTGGTGGTGGGTCCTGCGGGTCAGGTCGTGGCGACGTTCGACACCTATCAGTGGGACCAGGAGGAGGTCATCCGTGCGATCCGTTCTTCTCTGGGAAAGGGCTGAGGTTGTGGACCGGCGGGGGTTTCTGCGGGCTGCGGGCCTGGGGGGATTGGGGCTGCTCGCGTCGGGGTCCGGGCTCTTCGCGGCCCCTGTCGCGGGGTTCGATCCCTCGTCCGTGACCTGCATGGCGTTCGACGTGACCTACCGGACGGAGGTGCACAGCCTGCCACGGGACGCCGAGCAGGCCTATATCTGGATGCCTCTTCCCCCCTCCGACGATGCTCAGGAGGTGGCCGACCTGTCGATCACCTGTCCGGCGGGTTATGAGATCACCTCCGAGGAGGTCTACGGAAACCGGATGGTTCTCGTGAAGACGGGGCCGCAGGCCGCGCCGTTCGCGCTGGAGTCGCGCTACCGGATTGTGCGTCACCGGACCGGGGCGAGGCGGGCGGCTCTGGACGAGGCATCGGCCCGCAAGTATCTGCGGCTGAGCCAGCGGGCGCGGGTCACGGAGGAGGTGGAGGCGTTCACCCGGAGGGTGGTGGGAGGGGCCGGGCGGCCGGCGGAGGTGGGGAGGAGGGTCTACGATGCCCTCCTTGATCTGCTGACCTACGACAGGCAGATCGAAGGATGCGGCCTGGGGGACACGGCCTGGGTCATGAAGCACAGGCGCGGAAAGTGCGACGATTATCACGCCCTGTTCATGGCCATGATGGTCTCACGGGGGATCCCCGTGCGGTGGGAGCAGGGCTTTCCCCTGCCGTACCCCTCCCCCGCGGGGGCCAGCGGCGGGCAGTTGAGCGGGGACTGCTCCGGGGCGCACTGCTGGGTCAGCTTTTACGACCCGGACCTGGGCTGGGTCCCGGTGGATGTGTCGGAGGCGGACAAGCGCCCTGAGATGAGGGAGTTCTTCTTCGGGCGACTGACGCCGAACCGGTTCAAGATCTCGGAGGGGCGGGCGATCACGATGAACCCCCCGCAGGGGGGGGATGCGCTCCCCACGTTCGCCTACGCCTACGCGGAGGCGGATGGCATCCCTCTGATCTACCCGTCCAACTACGAAAATGTGGTGCGGTTCCATGTCGTTCGCGTGGAGACCTCCTGACGTGCTCAGGATTGTGTTCAGGTCTACAATTTTGTTCCTCCTGTTCGCGACCCTCTCGTGGGGGACGGGGCGCGCTACGGAGGCCAAAGTCGGCCAGGCCCCGCCTCCGTTCGCGCTGACGGACGAGGGGGGGGAGACGCACCGGCTTCAGGACCTCACAGGCAGGCCGGTGGTTCTCTACTTCACGCACAACATGTGCCACTACTGCACGCAGATCATCGGGTATCTGAAGCGGGCGCACGGGGCGTATGAGGCGCGGGGGCTGACGATTGTGACGATCAACGTCATGGCTGGGGACGTGAGGCTGATCCGGCGTTACAAGGAGCAGTTCAGCCTCCCCTTTCCGATGCTGGCCGGGAAGGACCCTCAGCTTCTCAGGGACTACGAGGTGAACTACGTGCCCATCGTGGTGTTCATCGGCAGGGACGGGCGCATCCGCCGCATCTACCATCACTTCATTCTGGAGCAGGACTTCGAGGCGAGCGTGAAAGAGATCGTGGAGGGGGGTTGAGGGTATGCGTCGGCGGGATTTTTTAAGGCGGGCGGGCATCGGCGCGGCGGGGGCGGCTGCGCTGGTGGTTCTGGACCCTTTTGCGCGGGTCGCGGGCGCGGTCGGGCCGGGGGGTGTCGGACCCCTCCGCCGGACGGTCTGCGGCATGGGCACGTGGATTCACCTCACGGCGGTCCCGGATGGGACGGATGGCGCGGACGCCTCTGTGGACGCGGCGCTGGGCGAGGTCGCGGAGGTGGACCGCCTGATGAGCGCGCACCGGGCTGACAGCGATCTGTCGCGGATCCACCTGGCGGCGGGGGGGATGGCGCGGGTGGATGCGCGGACGCTGGCCGTGGCGGAGGCGGGGCTGGCCTACGCGGAGATGACGGGCGGGGCTCTGGACCCGACGGTGTTGCCGCTGATGCGCTTCTGGGGGTTCATGGGGCAGCGCGATGTCCTCCCCAGGCCGGGGGACCTGGGTCCCGTTCTGGAGCGGGTGGGCTACCGGCAGGCGCTCATCCGGGACGGGCAGGTGGGGCTCAGGCAGGCGGGGGGGGAGCTCGATTTCGGGGGCATTGCCAAGGGCTACGGGGTGGACCGGGCGGTGGCGCAGCTGCGGAGGGGCGGGGTCGTCAACGCTTTCGTGGAGGCAGGGGGGGACCTGTATGCCGCCGGTCAGCCCGACCCGACCCGGCGGTGGAGGGTGGGCATCCGGGACCCGAGGCGTCCTGATCGGCTGTTTGCGACGCTGGAGGTGAAGGATGAGGCGGTGGCCACGTCAGGGGGGTATGAGAAGTTCCGGGTCGTGGGGGGGAGGCGGGTCGCTCACCTGATCGATCCGAGGACGGGACAGCCGGCGGAGGAGGTCCTCAGCGCGACGGTCCTCGCGCCGACGGCGATGGAGGCCGACGCGCTGGCCACGGCCACCTATATCCTGGGCGTCCGGGCCGGTCTCGACCTGGTGCGCCAGCGGCCGGGCGTGGAGGGCGTGTGGGTGACGGCAGACGGACTCAGATGGGTCTCTCCCGGCCTCACAGGGCGGATCAGGTGGGTGTAGGCGCTGCTCAGGATCGTCAGCGAGGGGACAGAGAGAGGGGAAAGGGACAAGGCGCCCTTTCCCCTTTTCCTTTCGCCTCTGGATGGGACACGAACGTCTCACGGGTGCGACATCCCCCTCTCGTTTTTCCCGTTGGAGGTTCTCCTTATCCATCCCCTTTTCCATTTATAACATCTTTTTTTTCAATAGATAACATCTAAAATTTTGCGCCGGAACGCTTCTGGCACAGGATTTGTGTGATGAAATTTCAACCATGATCCCTTGATCTGTTGATCAGAAGGGATCGGGATGGGTTTCCCCGGTCCGACGCTGGCGTCGGACAGTGACATTCACAGGCGTCGGAATGGCCCCCGATGAACTCAACCGCCCTTGTCTTCGAGAATCAGACGGCCGCCGGAGGTCGCGTCCGTATCTGGCGTTATGCAGACGGGCGGTTTCTGCTCGAGTATATCAAGCCCGACGGGAAGGCGACCATGGTGTTCTGCTCGACCTTCGAGGAGGCGCTGAGTCTCTGGTGCCGCCTCGATGGCGGGGGGCGTCCGTCGCCGCCGAATGGGCCGGAGGACAGGGCCGGGGAGGGCTGAAAGGTTACGAAAAGTCGGCCACAGAGGCAGTGGGGTGGATCGATCCGGTGGATCGATGGAAGGGTGGAAGGACGCGGAGGGAAAAGAGTATGGACGAGTTCTACGAGGTGGCTTTCAAGCAGGAGTGCAGGGGCCTCTTTGAGGACGCCGGCCAGGGCGAAATAAATGTCGGAGATTACGTGGTGGTCGCGTCTGAGAAGGGGGAGGAGATCGGGCAGGTGACGCAGAAGGGGGACCTGACCGAGCTGAAGGGGAAGGGGAGGGAGGTGGGCCGGGTGGTGCGGCGGGCCACGCCTGAGGACGTCGAACAGCTCCAGGAGCGCCGGCGGAAGGAGGCCGAGGCGCTGCTGGTGTGCCGGCAGAAGGTCGTCCAGCACAACCTGAAGATGAAGCCTCTGGACGTGGAATACGAATACGACGGGAGCCGGATCACGTTCTACTTCACGGCGAACGGGCGCATCGACTTCCGGGAGCTGGTCAAGGACCTGGCCCGCACCTACCGCACCCGGATCGAGCTGAGGCAGATCGGGTTCCGCGTGGAGACCAAGCGGATGGGGGGGTTCGGGATATGCGGGCGGTCGCTCTGCTGCGCGGCGTTCATCCAGAAGCCCTCGCCCGTGCCCATTCAGGTGGCGCGGGACCAGGCCCTCGCCCAGAACGCCTCCAAGCTGACCGGGGTGTGCGGCCAGTTGAAGTGCTGCCTGACCTTCGAGCAACGGATAGATGATCCGATGCAGGCGTCCGGCGGGGAGGGGCGCGAACAGGCCCCCAGGGCAGGCTGCGCGTCCTGTTGTCGCGGCGCCGCCACGGGGGGAGACGGCGTTCTTCATCAAATCCTTCAGGCGCAGGACGAAGAGGAGGGGCTTGAGGACCTGCCGCTGGTCGAGGCGCAGCCGGCGCAGGCGCACGAGGTAGAAGCGAGATAACAAGGAGATCCCAGTGATTTCACCCGGCGCGATTCATACAGCTTCTCCAACGCCGCGCAACCCGGATACAGCGCACCGGGAAAAGCCGGTTTTTTTGGACATCGATTTCAATGTCTCGCCATTCTTAGTGATCTGGGAGGTGACGCGGGCGTGTGACCTGGCCTGCGTCCACTGCCGGGCCGAGGCGCAGCCCCACCGGCACCCTCTCGAACTCACGCGGGAGGAGGGGTTCCGGCTGCTTGAACGGGTCCGGGCGTTCGGCAGGCCCCTCTGCGTGCTGACGGGCGGGGACCCGATGAAGCGGCCGGAGACGCTCGACTTCATCCGTCACGGGGACCGGCTTGGCCTCCGCATGGCGCTCACGCCCAGCGGCACGGGGCTGATGACGCGGGAGGTCGTGCTGGCGCTCCAGGGGGTGGGGCTGTCCCGGCTGGCGATCAGTCTGGACGGGTCGACGGCGGAGGTCCACGACGCCTTCCGGCAGGTGCGGGGGTCCTACGGGTGGACGATGGACTGCATCGCGCACGCCCACGCGGCGGGCATGCCGGTGCAGGTCAACACGACGATCACGCGCCACAACCTGGCCGACTTTGACGGGCTGGTGCGGAAGATGATCGACCTGAAGATCGTCCTCTGGAGCGTCTTCTTCCTGGTGCCCACGGGCCGGGGGCAGGAGAGGGACGAGGTGACCGCAGAGGAGTACGAGTGGGTCTTCAACCGGCTCTATGACCTGTCGAGGTCCGCGCCGTTCGACATCAAGACCACGGCCGCGCCCCACTACCGGCGCGTCGTGTTGCAGCGGATGAAGGCGGAGCGGCAGAGGGGAGAGAGGCGGAGTGGTCCGGCGACGGGGCCGGGGTTCCACGCGGGGAGGGATCAGATCGGGCGGGCCGCCAAGGGGGTGAACGACGGGGACGGGTTCGTGTTCATCTCCCACACGGGGGAGGTCTACCCCAGCGGCTTCCTGCCGGTGTCCGGGGGAAACGTGCGCCGGGAGAGTCTTGTGGAGATCTACCGGAATTCGCCGCTGTTCAGGGCGCTCCGGGACCGCGACCTGCTCAGGGGGAAGTGCGGGATGTGTGAATACAAAAACGTGTGCGGGGGGTCGCGGGCGCGGGCCTACGCCGTGACCGGGAACTATATGGAGTCGGACCCCTACTGCGCCTACGTGCCCAAGGGGGCGGAACAGTATGCGGACATCATTCGATAATATCAAACCATTACGCGAGGCCTATTCGTGACACCGAGAGAGCGCTACCTCGAATCCCTCCTGTTCGGGAGGCCTGACAGGTTTACCCTCACGCCGGGACATCCGAGGGAGTCCACGCTGGCGACGTGGCGACAGCAGGGCCTGCCCGAAGGGGCCGACTACTACGAGACGATGCTCGATCTCATAGGGCTGAAGCCGGAGCCGAAGCGCAAGATGCCGGGCCTGGACGTCTCCTTCAAGATGATGCCGCAGTTCGAGGAGAAGGTCCTGGAGCACCGGGACGGGCACTACGTGATCCAGGACTGGATGGGGGCGGTCACGGAGATCTCGGACCGCTTCGACTACACCTACATCCGCTCGGCGAAGGACTTTGTCACGCGCAAGTGGCACAAGTTCCCGGTGGAGAGCCGGAAGGACTGGGAGGACATGGCCTGGCGCTACGACCCGAAGACGCCGGGCCGGCATCCGGGGGACTTAGACGCGCGGTGCGCGGCGCTGAAGGACCGGGACGACGTCCTCCGCATCCACTTCAACGGCCCCTTCTGGCAGCTCCGGGAGTGGGTCGGCATGGAGAACCTCTGCACGATGATGATCGACGACCCGGACTTCGTGCAGGAGATGATCGACTTCTGGATCGACTTCGCGTCCAGGACGATGGCTCCGGTCCTGGAAAGGGTGGCCCCGGATCAGGTGGGGTTCTCCGAGGACATGGCCTACAAGGCCCACAGCATGATCTCCCCGGCCATGGTCCGGCGGTTTCTGGTCCCGGCCTACGACCGGTGGGTCCCGGAGATCCGGGCCAGCGGGTGCGAGCTGATCTTCATGGACTCGGACGGGCACGTCGGCGAGCTGATTCCGATCTGGATCGAGGCGGGCATCAACTGCTGCGGGCCGGTGGAGGTGGCGGCGGGGAACGACATCGTGGCCTACCGGCGGGCGTTCGGGAAACAGATGGCCTACCTCGGAGGGGTCGACAAGCGGGCCATGGCCAGGGGGGGAGAGGTGATGGAGGAGGAGGTCCTGCGGGTGGTCCCTCCCCTGCTGGAGGAGGGGGGGGTCATCCCCGGCTGCGACCACGGGGTCCCGCCCGACATCTCCTGGCCCGACTATGTCGCGTACGCGCGGCTGCTGGCCAGGTTGACCGGATGGCTGTGAGGGATGCCATGACACCACGTCAGCGCATGTTCAACGCCATTGCCCGTAAACCGGTGGACCGGCTGCCGTTCAGCACCTACAACTGCCACCCCTTTGCGTGGGGGGCGCACCGGGGCGCGCCGGGCTACGGGCCGATCTTAGAGAAGATCGAGGGGACGTCCGTCACGTGCCTCTGCAAGGTGTCCGCCAGGTCGGTTCGGGAAGGCTCTGACTTCGAGACTCACCACCGCGCGGAGGGGGCGGACACGTACACGACCGTCACCTGGCGCACGCCCCTGGGGCCGCTGACGCGGGTCACGCGCAGGCCGGCGGACCAGCCGGGCATGTGCGTCAAGCATTATATCGAGGACGCGCGCGACGTGGAGAGGTACCTGAGCGTCCCCTACGCCCCGGCCCGGTGGGACGTGGAGGTCGCCGTGGCCCACGCGCAGGAGGCGGGGGAGAAGGGGGTGGCGTACCTCTCCTACAGCGACCCCTTCTACGACGTGTCGGAACTGTTCGATCAGGAGGACTTCGCGGTCCGCACGGCGACGGAGTTCGATTTCATCCGGTCCCTGACGGATTTCCGGTTCGAGCGCATCTTCAACGACCTGAAGTTGCTCTTAGAGGCCCTCCGGCCTTTTGAGACGCCGTTCCTGTTTTACACCGCCGGGCCGGAGCGGGCCACGCCGCCCCTGCTGTCGCCGGATGCCTTCCGGAGGCTCGTGGTCCCCTACCAGCGGAGGCTCGTGGACCTGATTCACGAGTTCGGGTATCCGGTGAGCCTGCACTGCCACGGCCGGGTGCGGGAGGTGTTCCCCCACGCGCTGAGGTGCGGGTTCGACGCCCTGGAGCCGCTGGAGCCGCCGCCGCAGGGGAACATCGACCTGGCGGGGCTGCGGGAGGCCGCTGGGGACCGGATCGCCCTGATGGGCTATGTGCAGGACCAGGACTTTTATCTTTTGACCGAGGCGGAGATGCGGGGTCATGTGCGGGAGATCGCGGCGCTCGTCGGGAGAGACACGGGGTACATCTGCCTGCCGACGGCCACGCCGTTTCAGCACCCGCCTACGCCCACGTACGTGACCAACTACGTCGCCTTTCTGGACGAGGCGGAGAAGGCTATATCGAGGGCCTGGTAAAAAATCGCTGTGGCTCTGGCCCTCTCCCCGCCTCGCTTTGCTCGGCTTCCCCTCTCCCGCATGCGGGAGAGGGGTGGCAGGCGCAGCCTGACGGGGTGAGGGCCTGTGTGCCATGCGACATCGTTCCATGCACAAGATTTATGAAAATAAAACATACGCTGTGAATCGCGCATCTTCAGATAGAATAGCTTCCCACGCAGAATTCCACGTCTCATTCGTCTACGCGGCGCTGGCCATTGCCCTGACGGTCGGGTTCGGGTACGCCGCTGTCCTGGCCTTTCTGATCGGGTTCGACCTGCCGCTGGGGGACTGGCTGGTCTCCGCCCTCCAGGCGCACGGGCACGCGCAGCTCCGGGGATGGGCGGGCCTCTTCATCGTCGGGGTCAGCCTCCACTTCATCCCGCGCATGGCCGGCGCGCCCCTTCGATTCCCTCGCCTGCTCCCGTGGACGTGCGGGCTGCTGGCCGGGGGGGTAGGCCTGCGCGCGACCGCGCAGCCCCTGTTAGACGTGTATGCCGGCGGTCCGGTCCGGCTTGCGCTCCGCTGGGGGATGGGGGGCGCGGCGCTGATGGAGGCCGCGGGCGTGGGCCTCTACCTGCTGCTCATCGTCACCACGATGCGGCGCTCCGAGGTAGACCGGCCGGCGATGCGCCCGGTGCGGCCCCTGCTGGTCACGGCGCTCATCGGGTGGGGGCTGTCCACGCTTCTGGCGACCTGTCTCTCCCTGGGCGCCGCCCTCGACGACCGTTCGGTCCTGGACCTGGCCTGGAACCGCTTCGGGGCGGAACTCTATCTCGGCCTCGTCCTGCTGCCGGTGGGCATGGCCTTCTCCGTCCGGACCTTTCCGCTCTACCTCCGCCTGTCCGCGCCCCGATGGCCTGTCCGCCCCGTCGCTGGCCTCTACCTCTTCGGCTTCGCGCTGGAGAGGCTTCCTGAACTGCTGAGTCTCGCAGGTCTCCTTTCGTCCGACGGGGGGACCAGGACGCTGCTCTCCGGCGCGGGCCGGGGGATCAAGGGGGCGGCGCTGATCTGGTTCGTGTGGGAGCTGGACATCCTGCTGCGGAGGAAGGCGCCCTGGACCGTGGAGCGGGTCGGGGAGCCGGAGCCGGACAGGAAAAAGACGCGGGAGGGGCTGCCGGACTACGGGGAGTTCGGGCGGTTCGAGCGGCTGCTCTACGCGGCCTATGTCTGGCTGTTCGTGGCCGCCGGGCTGGACGTGGGGGGAGGGGTCACGATGATGCTGAAGGGGGCGCTCCCGGCCCACGCGGACGCGGTGCGGCACGCCTACCTGGCGGGGTTCATCTCGCTGCTCATCCTGGGCATGGCCCCGCGCATGATCCCGGGGTTCGTCCACGTGCGGAGGCTGGCCCACCCCGGCCTGGTGAACGCGACGTTCTACCTGGCGGGGTTCGCGGCGTTCTTCCGCGTGACGCCGCTCCTGCTGCCGGGGGACCTGATCGGGCGTTTTCCGCTCCTGGCCCGGGGCTCGACGTATGCGTTCGGGCTGTCCGGGATGCTGGGCTGGGCCGCCACCGCCGCGCTCGCGTGGAATCTGATAGCGACGGTGGGACAGAGAAAGGAGGAAACATGAGCGAATCGAGAGCGATTGCAAGGGTTGACCGCCCGGCCGAGTGGCGGGCGAGGCTGGCGATCCTGGTCTCGGGGCTGCTGGCCTTTGAGACGCTGACGGGGCTGGCGATCTACCTTCTGCCGTTCAGCCTCCCGAACCAGTTCATGACGCTGGTCCACACGGCGGCGGGGCTGGCCTTCGTGGTCCCTTACGCCTGGTATCAGACGCGCCACTGGCTGCTCTATCGCCGCGCGGCCATGACGCACGTGAAGCTGACGGGCTACCTGTCGCTGGCGGCCACGGCGGTCTGCGGGGTCTCCGGGGTCGCGCTGACGTGGCAGGCCGTCTTCTCCAGGCGCATCGGCTATGCGTGGGACCTGGCCCACGTCCTCAGCACCTTCGCGCTGGTCGCCTTCGCGCTGCCGCACATCGTTGCGCTGGTCTGGCGGGATCAGAAAAAGTCCAGGGTCCAGGGTCCAGAGTCCGAAGTCCAGGCCCTAACGACTCAGGACTCAGGACTCAGGACTCAGGATCCGCGACTTTCGATGGTTGTGGCGGAGCGGCGGTTCGGGTGGGGGGTCCTGGGCGTGACGGTCGTCCTGTTCGCCGTGGTGGGGCTGTGGGCCTACGCCTATGAGCCGGTGCGGTTCCGCAACGCCTTTCCGTCGGACTACAGCTTCAAGTACGGCGCGAACCGCCCCTTCGCGCCGAGCCTGGCCAAAACGGCGACGGGGGGGGCGTTCGACGCCCGCTCCCTGTCGGACTCCCGGTCGTGCGGGACCTCCGGCTGCCACGAGGAGATCGTGCGGGAGTGGGAGCCGAGCGCTCACCGGTATGCTGCCTTAGACGCGGCGTTCCAGGCCGTTCAGAACGTGATGGGGAAGCAGAACGGGCCGGAGTCCACGCGCTACTGCGGGGGGTGCCACGACCCGATCTCGCTGTTCTCCGGGACCAAGAATATCTTCGCCGAGGATCTGACGGCGCTAACGGGGTACCAGGAGGGGGTCTCCTGCATCGTCTGCCACGCGATCAAGGAGACGGATGTCCAGGGGAACGCCAACTACACCCTCGCGCAGCCGGGGCGCTACGCCTACGAGCTGAAGGGGGGGGAGACCGCGCGGTTCCTCCGGGACTTCCTGATCCGGGCCTATCCGAGATACCACGTGGAGAGCCTGAGCCACCGGCTGTTCAAGAGCCCGGAGTTCTGCGCGGCGTGTCACAAGCAGTTCGTGGACCAGGAGGTCAACAAGGTCGGCTGGGTGCAGCTCCAGAACCAGTACGACAACTGGCGCAAGAGCCG